>JACDCH010000580.1 GCA_013694495.1 Acidimicrobiia bacterium
GCGTACGTGCTGCCGAATCCGAGCGGCCTCAACGCCCACTCGAACGTGCGAACCCTCGCCGCGCACCTCGGCGCGGCATATTGGGGGGTCCCTGATGGCTGACGACCTGCTGCTGCGAACCGAAGAACTCTCGCTGCAGTACGCGAGCGGGACGCTGGCGCTCGACCGGCTCACGATCGAGGTGCCCCGCGGCTCGGTGGGCCTGGTCGGGGCGAACGGCGCCGGGAAGACGACGCTGCTGCGCCTGGCCCTCGGCCAGCTGCTGCCGACGGCGGGGACGATCGAGGTCGTCGGGGTGCCGGTGGGCGACGACCCGGTCGGGGTCCGCACCCGCCTCGGGTTCATGCCCGAGCACGACTGCCTCCCGCCCGACCAGACGGCGGCCGACATCGTCGCCACGTTCGGCGAGATGTCCGGCCTGCCGCCGCGCGCCGCTCGGCAGCGGGCGTCGGAGGTCCTCGACCTCGTCGGCCTCGACGAGGCGCGCTTCCGGCCCATCGGCGGCTTCTCCACGGGCATGCGGCAGCGCACGAAGCTCGCCCAGGCGATCGTGGCCGACCCCGACGCAGTGCTGCTCGACGAGCCCACCGCCGGGCTCGATCCCCTGGGGCGGGAGGAGATGCTCGCCCTCGTGGGCCGGCTGTCGGGTTTCGGGATCTCGGTGCTCGTGGCCACCCACCTCCTCGACGACGTCCAGCGCGTCTGCGACCACGTCGTGATGATCGACGGCGGCGCGCTCCGCCACTCCGGCCGCACCCAGGCGCTCATGCAGCGCACGGGGCTGGTGCGAGTCGAGCTCGAGGAGGGCGCGCCGGAGCTGGTGGTCGCCCTCGCCCAGCGTGGCATCAGCGCCACCGCCGTCGACCCCGCCACCGTCGACGTCGTGCTCGAAGGGGACGACGCGGTCGCCCTCGATGCCGTGCGCGACGCGGTCGACGACCTCGGCTTGGCCCTGCACGCGCTGAGCGGGCGGCGGTCGTCGCTCGACGAGCTCTTCGCCCTCGATCGGGGCGCGGGATGACCGCGAGCCCGGCCACCCCGACGGCCTCGGGTGCCGTCTACGACCGCGGCTACCGCCCGTACGACGGCCCGCGCGGCGGCCGGTCGGCCGCCCGGTCGGCGCTCCTCCGGCTGACGGTCCGGCGCGCCCTCGGATTGCGGCGCTCCTGGCGCCAGAAGGTCTTCCCGTGGACGCTGCTCGGCATCGCCACCATCCCGGCGGTCGTGAACGTCGGCGTGAAGTACCTCACCCGCGACAGCCCCGCCGAGGACATCGACTTCTTCACCTACCGCGAGTACATCGGCAACTCCGTCTCGCTGCTGCTCTTCGTCGCCCTCACCGCCCCGGACGTCATCTGCCCCGACCGCCGGAACCGGGTGCTGCCGCTGATCTTCGCCCGACCCCTCACCGGGCGCGACTACGTGCTGGCCAAGGTGGGCGCCATCGCCGGCATCGTCTTCGGCTTCGGCTTCATCCCCCACGTGGTTCTGTTCGTGGGCCAGATGCTCGTGGTCGACGACGGCGCCCGCGACTACTTCACCGCGAACGCCGAGGTGCTCTGGCAGGTGCCCCTCGCGGTCGCGGCCGTCGCGCTCTTCTACGCGGTGCTCGCCCTCGCGCTGTCGGCCACCACGACCAAGCGGGTCGTGGGCGGCGTCCTCTTCCTCGGCCTGGCCCTGATCACCTCGACGATCGCCGAGGTCATGGTCGAGGTCAACGACGGCCAGACGGCGTGGTCCCTCGTGAGCGTCATCGGGCTCCCGTTCCACGTGCGCGACCTGATCTTCCTGGGCCACACCGACCGCCGGGGCAGCCTGGGCGGCATCGAGGGCGGCGGCGCCATGGCCGTCGGCCTGTACGTGCTCGTCGTGGCGGTGTCGATCGCCTTCCTCCTCAAGCGTTACCAGGAGGTCGAGTGACTGCGCCGGTCGTGCCGACCCGGGGCGCCCAGCGCGACCCGGGGGATCCGGCGTTCGCCGCCGACGCGACCGTCGAGGTGACCGACGCCTCGGTCTGGTTCGGGCCCAAGGTCGCCCTGACCGAGGTGTCGTGCTCCTTCGGGCCGGGCGTGACCGGCCTCCTCGGCCCGAACGGCGCCGGCAAGACGACGCTCATGCGGGCCGTGTGCGGGCTGCTGCCGCTCAACCTCGGCACCGTCCGGGTCAAGGGGCGCGACCCCCGCCGCGACCGCGACGCCCAGCGCTCGATCGCCCTCGTCCCCGAGGACGACGCCAGCCCCGGCGTCCTCACCGCCCGCCAGCTCGTACGCTACGCGGCGTCGATGCACGGTGTGCGCGATAGAGGCGCGCCCGACGCGGCACTGGCCACCGTGTCGCTGCTCGACGTGGCCGACCGCCAGGTCGGGGGCTTCAGCAAGGGCATGCGCCAGCGCACGAGGGTGGCTGCAGCGCTCGTGACCGGCCCGGACGTGCTCGTGCTCGACGAGCCCCTCAACGGCGCCGACCCCGTGCAGCGGCTCAGCCTCATCGCGTTGTTCAAGAATCTGGGTGCGCAGGGCAGGACGGTGATCGTCAGCTCGCACGTCCTCAACGAGGTCGAACGGCTCGCCGAGCGGGTCATCGTCGTGATTCAGGGCCGCCTGGCTGCCGCCGGAGGCCACCGCGCCATCCGCGACGC
>JACDCH010000585.1 GCA_013694495.1 Acidimicrobiia bacterium
GCGTCGCGGAGCTCCGCGTCGCGCAGGTTGACCGGGCTGGCCAGCGTGATGTGCGGGGGCACCCGCTCCCGCTCGGCGGCCCCGAGCGCTCGCCGCAACCCGTCGAGCTCGGCCGCTTGGGGCTGGGGGACGAGCAGCGCGACGGCGATGCGGTGCCGTGCCACCGAGGGGGGCTAGGCCGGGGCTTCGGCGGCGTCGGAGAGGATCGTGACGGTGTCGTTCGAGACCTCGACGAACCCGCCGTGGACGTCGAAGGTCACGTCGCCCCGGTCGACGGTGCGGACCGTCACCTGGTGGTCCTCGAGCGCACCGGTGAAAGGCGCGTGGCCGCGGAGGAACGCGATGTCGCCGCCGCCGATGGTGCGGCAGACGACCATCGTCGCCTCCCCCTCGTAGAGGATGGCCTCGGGGCTGACGAGCTGCACTTCCATCACGACCTGCCTTGCGGCACGGGGCCGCCGAACGGGACGGGTGCCAACCCGCCGAAGGCGCTGGGGGTCCGGAGTGAGCGCCGGCGAACGAGTGAGGGCGACAAGGGTCAGCCTTCCTGGAGCTGCTTGGCCTTGGCCCGGGCGGAGTCGGCGTTGCCCACGTTGAAGAAGGCCTGCTCGGGGAGGTCGTCGAGGTCGCCGTTGACCAGCTGCTCGAACGACTCGACCGTCTCCTCGACCGGCACGAAGATGCCCTCGAGGCCGGTGAAGGCCTTGCCCACGAAGAACGGCTGCGACAGGAACCGCTGGATCTTGCGGGCCCGGTTGACCGTGACGCGATCCTCCTCCGACAGCTCGTCGAGGCCGAGGATGGCGATGATGTCCTGCAGCTCCTTGTAGCGCTGGAGCACCTCCTGCACGCCGCGGGCCACGCCGTAGTGGCGCTCGCCGACGACGTCGGGCTGGAGGATGGTGGACGTCGAGGCCAGCGGGTCGACGGCCGGGTAGATGCCGAGCGACGCGATCTGGCGGGACAGCTCGGTGGTGGCGTCGAGGTGGGTGAAGGTGGTGAACGGGGCCGGGTCGGTGTAGTCGTCGGCGGGCACGTACACGGCCTGCAGCGACGTGATCGAGCGGCCCCGGGTCGAGGTGATGCGCTCCTGCAGCTCGCCCATCTCGTCGGCGAGGGTGGGCTGGTAGCCCACGGCCGACGGCATCCGGCCGAGGAGGGTGGACACCTCGGAGCCGGCCTGCACGAACCGGAAGATGTTGTCGACGAAGAGCAGCACGTCCTGGTTCTTCACGTCGCGGAAGTACTCGGCGACGGTGAGCGCCGACAGGGCGACCCGGAGGCGGACGCCGGGCGGCTCGTCCATCTGGCCGAACACGAGGGCGGCCTTGGACAGCACCGAGGTGACGCCGTCGCCCATCTTCGTCTCTTCCATCTCGATGAAGAGGTCGGTGCCCTCACGGGTGCGCTCGCCCACGCCGGCGAACACGGAGACGCCACCGTGCTGGGTGGCGACCCGGTTGATCATCTCGGTGATGAGCACGGTCTTGCCCACGCCGGCCCCGCCGAACAGGCCGATCTTGCCGCCCTGCAGGTAGGGCGTGAGGAGGTCGATGACCTTGATGCCCGTCTCGAACACCTGGCGCTTCGGCTCGAGCGAGTCGAAGTCGGGGGCGGGGCGGTGGATCTCCCAGTTGTCCTCGATGTTGTCGAGGGCGTCGACGTCGAGGGGCTCACCCAGCACGTTGATGACGTGGCCGAGCACACCGTCGCCCACCGGCATCGTGAGGCCGTGGCCGAGGTTGCGCACGGCGGTTCCGCGCCGCAGGCCGTCGGTGGGCTTCAGGCAGATGGCGCGGACGCGGCCCTCGCCGATCTGCTGGGCGACCTCGGCGCGCACGACGGTCTCGACTCCCTCGATCTCGAGGGTCATCTCGACCGCCGTGTTGATCTCGGGCAGGTGGCCCCGCGGGAACTCGACGTCGACGACGGGCCCGGCGATGGAGACGACCTTGCCGTCCTTGCGCTCGGTCTGCGGCTCTTCGGTCTCGGTGACTGCCATGTCGAGGTCCTTCGTGTCAGTTCTGGCTGGAGCGGGGGTTGGAGAGTCCGGAGTACTGGACGACGTCGAGGAGGAGGTCCTCACCAGGACGCTTGGCCTGGCGCAGCGCCTCGGCGCCGCTGACGATCTCCATGATCTCGGTGGTGATGGTGTCCTGCCGGGCCCGGTTCATGACCCGGCTCAGGGTCTTGACGAGCTCGTCGGCGTTGTCCGAGGCGGCCTTCATGGCCCGCTGCTGGAAGGCGTGGAAGGAGGCCGAGGAGTCGAGCAGGGCGGCGAAGATCCGGGCCTCGACGTAGCGGGGCAGGAGCTCGGCGAGGATGCCGTCGGCCGAGGGCTCGAACTCGTAGTCGGCGGTCGGGCCGGTGGGCGCCTCGGCCAGCGCCTCGGTGTCGATGGGCAGGAGGCGGCGCACGACGAGGCGCTGCGAGCCCGCCGAGAGGAACTGGTTGAACACGATGTCGACGGCGTCGACCGCGCCCGACTCGAAGGCCGGCGTGACGGCGGCCGCGATCTCCTTGGCGTTCTCGTACGTCGGCTTGTCGATGACGCCCAGGAACGACTCCTCCATGGCGACGTCACGGAACCGGAAGTAGCCGATCCCCTTCTTGCCGACGACGAACAGCTTCGTGCGCCGGCCCTCGGCCCGGTCGACTTCGGTCAGGCGCTCGGTCTGGCGGATGACGCCGCTGCTGAAGCTTCCGCTGAGGCCCCGGTCGGAGGTGATCGACAGGTAGCCGACCGTGCCGATCTGCGGACGGGACTCGAGCAGGGGCTGGCCCCGGCCGGCGCCGGCGGTGCCGAGGTTGCGGATCACGTCGGTGATGCGCTCCGAATACGGGCGGGCGGCGGCCAGGCGGGCCTGGGCCTTGACGATGCGCGACGCGGCGATGAGCTCCATCGCTTTCGTGATCTTCTTCGTGGACTGGACCGACTTGATCCGTCCCCGAAGGATCCGCTCCTGACCACCGGCCACGTCGTCAGCCCCTGGCTCGGGAGTGGGTCGTCGAGCAGGGCAGCGTGCCGAGCCGGGCCGAGCCCGCCGCAGGCGCTGGGGGCCTGGGGGCGGAGCCCCGAGGGATCGGCCGCAGGGCGACGAAGTCGGCCGAGGACCGGAACGAGCCGACGAAGGAGGCGCCGTCGAACTCGAGCGAACGGAGCGAAGCGAGTGAGCTCGACATCGTCAGCTCTCGTCGTCGGCGGTGGCCGACGCGACGAACTGGTCCTTGAAGGCGACGATGGCGGCCTGGACCTCTTCCTCGGGGAAGGTGCCCGTGCTGCGGATGGTGTCGAGGGCGCCGGGGTTGCGGGTGCCGACGAACTCGTGGAGCTCGGTCTCGAAGCGCTTCACGTCGGGGATCGGCACGTCGTCGAGGTAGCCGTTGGTGCCGGCGTAGACCGACACGACCTGGAGCTCGACCGGCATCGGTGAGTTCAGCGGCTGCTTCAGCAGCTCGGTGAGCCGGTAGCCGCGGTCGAGCTGGGCCTGGCTGACCTTGTCGAGCTCGGAGCCGAAGGCGGCGAACGCCTCGAGCTCACGGAACTGGGCGAGGTCGAGCTTGAGCGTGCCCGAGACCTGCTTCATGGCCTTGATCTGGGCGGCGCCGCCCACTCGGGACACCGAGATGCCCACGTCGACGGCGGGTCGGACACCCGACTTGAAGAGGTCGTCCTGCAGGTACACCTGGCCGTCGGTGATCGAGATCACGTTGGTCGGGATGTAGGCGGACACGTCGCCGGCCTTGGTCTCGATGATCGGCAGGGCGGTGAGCGAGCCGGCGCCGCGGTCGTCGGACAGCTTCGCGGCCCGCTCGAGCAGGCGGCTGTGGAGGTAGAACACGTCGCCCGGGTACGCCTCGCGGCCCGGCGGCCGGCGCAGCAGGAGCGACACCTGGCGGTAGGCCTCGGCCTGCTTCGACAGGTCGTCGTAGACGATGAGGGCGTGCTCGCCGTTCTCCATCCAGTGCTGGCCCATGGCGCAGCCGGAGTACGGGGCGAGGTACTTGAAGGGCGCCTGGTCCGAGGCGGGGGCGGCGACGACGACCGTGTACTCCATGGCGCCGTTGTCCTCGAGGGTCGACACGGTGTTCGCCACCGTCGAGCCCTTGAGGCCGATCGCCACGTAGATGCACTTCACTCCCTTCCCCTTCTGGTTCAGGATCGTGTCGATGCAGATGGTGGTCTTGCCGGTCTTGCGGTCGCCGATGACGAGCTGGCGCTGGCCCCGGCCGATCGGCGTCATGGCGTCGATCGACTTGATGCCGGTCTGCAGCGGCTCGTGCACGGGCTTGCGGCCCATGATGCCGGGGGCCTGGATCTCCATCCGGCGGTTGATGGCGCCGGTGATCGGGCCCTTGCCGTCGATCGGCTCGCCCAGGGCGTTCACGACCCGGCCGAGCAGGGCGTCGCCGACCGGCACGGAGAGGATGCGCCCCGTCGCCTTGACGGTGCCGCCCTCCTCGATGTGGCCGCCCTCGCCGAGGATCACCGCGCCGATCGACTCCTCGTCGAGGTTGAGGGCGAGGCCGACCGACCCGTCCTCGAACTCCAGGAGCTCGTTGACCGCGGCGTCGGGCAGGCCGCTCACGCGGGCGATGCCGTCGCCGACCTCGAGGATCCGCCCGACCTGGCTGACGCTCAGGTCGACGGCGAAGTCGTCGAGGTTCTTGCGCAGCGCGGCGGTGATGTCGCTGGTGCTGATGCTGAGATCCGTCATCGGTCCTCTTCCTAGAACGCGTGCTTGAGCTGCTCGAGCCGGCTCCGGACGGAGCCGTCGATCACCGTGTCGCCCACGGTGGTGACGAGGCCGCCGAGCACGCTCGGATCGATCACGACCTTGATGTCGACTTGCTGGCCGGTGGTCCGGCCGAGCGCCTCGGCCAGCCGGTTGCGCTGGTCCTCGGTGAGCTCGATGGCGCTGCGCACCTCGGCCACGGCCTTGCCGGACTCGGCCGCAGCCATGCCGACCAGCGAGTCGATGATGGCCGGGAGCTCCCGGGCCCTCCCGAGGCCGACCGCCATGCCCACCAATGCCACGGTGGCGGGCTGCGCCTTGCCGCCGAGGAGGTCCTCGACGATCTGCTGGCGCCGGCTGGCCGGGAGGTGCGGGTCGGTCAGCGCGTTGCGGAGCTCGTCGCTCCCCTCGAGGGCGCGGGCGAACCGGAACAGCTCGTCGCCGATGGAGGCGAGGTTGCCCTCGGCGCTGGCCACGTCGAACATGGCCCTGGCATAGGCGGTGATCCGGTCGTCGCTCATGTCAGAACGAGGTCCGTCAACTCGAGCGAACGGAGCGAAGCGAGTGAGCTCGACATCAATTGCTCCGGTTGTTGAGCGACTCGATGTAGCGGTCGACCAGCTGCACCTGCGTGTCGTGCTCCAGGTTGCGCTGGATGACCACCTCGGCGGCCCCGATCGCCAGCTCGGCGACCTCACGGCGGAGGTCGGCGACGGCCTGCACCTTGGCCGACTCGACGTCGGCGGCGGCCTTGGACCGCATGCCGGCGAGCTCGGTCTGGAGGCGGGCCTCCTGCTCACGCCGCACGGCGTCAGCCTGCTGGCGGGCTTCCTCGATGATGCGACCCGACTCCGCCTTGGCGTCGGCCAGCTGGGCCCGGTACTCGTCGAGCACCCGGTTGGCGTCGACCTTGGCCGACTCGGCGCCTTCGAGATCGTCGCGGATGCGCTCGGTGCGGGCCTCCATCCCCTTCTTGATGCCGGGGTAGGCGAACTTCGCGAGGAGCAGGAACAGGATCGTGAACGAGATCGAGCCCCAGATCAGCTCGTTCGTGGGCGGGAGGATCGGGCTGGGCGCCTCGTGGCAGTCGTCGACCGTGCCACCGTCCTCGAGGATGTGGATGCACTCCTCGGCGGCGTGCTCGATCTCCGTGCCGCCCTCGGCATCGCCGAGCTGGCCGGCTTCGCCCTCGGTGCCCTCGACCCCTTCGGCGGTGGTCGTCTCGGTGGGCTCGGTGCCGGCGTGAGCCGGCGTCCCCCATCCGATCAGGCAGCACGCGGCCAGGAGGCCACCGGCTGCGGCGTTGCGGATCCGCATCGACATCTCCTTCAGCCCGAGATGATGAACGAGAGCACGAAACCGAAGAGCGCGAGCGCCTCGGTGAACGCGATGCCGAGGAACATGGTCGTGCGGACCATGCCAGCGGCCTCGGGCTGGCGGGCCATGGCCGTGATGGCGTTGCCGACGACGATGCCGATGCCCACGCCGGGGCCGATGGCGGCGCCGCCGTAGACGATGCCTCGGCCGACGGCCGTCAGGCCGGCTTCGAGCTCGCCGGGAGCCTGCTGAGCGAGGGTGGAAAGCACTTGTGGCACTCCTTGTTGTTTCGGTCTGGCCTGGTGGTCGGTCTGGGGGAGATCAGTGCTCGGCGTGCATCGAGCTGTCGATGTACACCGCGGCCAAGATCGTGAAGATGTAGGCCTGCAGGAAGGCGACGAGGAGCTCGAAGCCCGTGAGGGCGATGAGCAAGCCGAACGAGAACGGCAGGATGATCGCCGTGACGCTGGCGGAGAACAGCGCCGCGGTGATGACCGCGAAGCTGATCAGGATGAGGTGGCCGGCCAGCGCGTTGGCGAAGAGCCGGACGGAGTGCGACAGCGGCCGCACGATGATCGTGGAGACGATCTCGATCGGCGTCACGAGGATGTAGAGGGCCTTGGGCACGCCGGGCGGGAAGGCGATGTTCTTGAAGTAGCCGATCGGGCCTTGCTTGATGATGCCGACGCCGACGAAGAGCACCCACACCAGCAGCGCCATGAACAGCGGCAGCGCCATGCGGGCGTTCACCGGCATCTGGGCGACCGGGATGATGCCCCACAGGTTGTTCACGAGGATGAACGTGAAGAAGGTGAGCAGCAGCGGCGTCCACGCCATCCCGCTCGGGCCCATCGTCTGCATGACGATGCCTTCCTGGATGAAGTCGACCGCCGACTCGGCGATGTTCTTGACGCCCCGCGGGATCAGCGAGCTGTCGCTCGCCGCGATGCGAAGGAACAGGAAGACGATGATCACCGACAGCCACATCAGGACGACGACCTTGTTCACCGCGAACGGCCCCGACAGGAACAGGTCCGGCCACTCGATGGCGTGGCTGACGGGCGGGAACTCGAGACCGAAGATCACGAGGGACGAGCCTCCTTGACGGTGCCCGGCTTGAGGCCGGGGAAGGCGAGCGAAGCGGACACGTAGCGGAGCTCCCAGAACAGGAGCCCCAGGTGGGTGACGAGGACCGAGACCCCGAGGGCGACCAGGTCGATCCACGGCTCGTCCTTGACCAGGACGATGACGAGCGTGACCAGCCCCATGCGCACGGCGAAGCCGCCGAGGGCGACGGCCATGATCGCGTTGAGCGACACGTTGGCGGCCCACGACAGGGCGAGCGCCGAGAGCACCAGGTTCACGAGGACGAGCCCGACGGCGACGGCCGACGACGAGGCCCCGTCGGCGCCCCAGATCAGGGTGGCGGCGATGAGCACGAACGGAACGAGCCAGACGCTGCGCCTGAGCATGTCGAAGGCGATGGCCTTCTCGACCGCCGGGGCCCCGGCCGCTGCCTTGGGATCCTTGTCGTCGGCGTCGTGGGCATCGCGCACTGTCGAGCTCACCTGTCCTGGCCCCGGGTGCGCCCGTCGAGCTGGGCTTCCTGCGCCCGCATTGCGGTGTCGTAGCCCCGGAAGCCCTTCCACACGACGTAGCAGAAGGTGAACACGGCGAAGCCGACGAGGAAGATGGGTGCGGTGCCGAGCCACCGGTCGAGCAACCACCCGACGCCGGCCATCGCGATCGGCGTGAGGGCCATCTCGAAGGCCTTGGCCAGGGCGTCCTCGGAGCCGACGTTGATCGCCCGCCGCTCGGCGTGCTTGGTCGCGATCGGGTCGGCGGCAGGTGTGCCCTCTGACCGTTCGCGACGTACGCCGTTGTCCGACACGTGCTCTCCGAACTCAGGCGCCGGCAAGTCCCCACCGGCGCTTGTGAATGATTTCGCAACCTAGAACTCTAGGTTTCGGGAGCGCAAATCCTGACGGGACGAGCGGCGCGAAGCCTCGGGCTCCCCGGCTGGCGAACCCTAGTCAGGTGTCGGAACGGCCTGCCACGCTGCCCACCCGCTCGTGGGCCCGGCGCTTGGCGGCGGGGGCGGGGGCCGGTGTGGCGGCCTCCGCCGCCGCCTCGCCGTTGGCCTCCGAGCGCGCCGCCCGGACGCTCGGGTGCAAGGCGGTGTACAGGATGAGGAAGAGGCCACCGATGGCGAGCGGCACGAGGGCGTCGCCCCGGTTGGTGAGGGCGGGCACCAGCACCGCGGCAGAGAGCAGCGCGGTCCAGGCCCAGAGGATGAACACCGCCCGCCGGTGGCCGTGACCGAGCTTGAGCAGCCGGTGGTGGAGGTGGCCCTTGTCGGCGGTGGCGACCCCGGAGCGGCGGCTGGCCCGGCGCACGATGGCGAAGGCCGTGTCGAGGATGGGCACCCCGAGGATGACGAGCGGGATGAACAGCGGGGCCAGGAAGAAGAAGGACTGGCCCGAGTACACGGCGTCGGTGGAGCCCCCCACCGACATCGTCGCCGCCGCCATCAGCGTGCCGAGCAGGAGCGCGCCGCAGTCGCCCATGAAGATGCGGGCCGGGTGGACGTTCCAGGGCAGGAAGCCGACGCAGACGCCCAACGTGATGACGGCCAGCAACGGGCCGACGTTGCCGGGGGTGACCACGCCCACCTCGTCGAGCCGCAGCGCGTAGAGCAGGAACGCCCCCGACGCGATGGCGGTGATGCCGGCGGCCAGGCCGTCGAGGCCGTCGATGAAGTTGAGCGCGTTCGCCATGCCGACGACCCAGCACACCGTGACGAAGGCGGACAGGTCGGGCGACAGCGAGAAGATCCCGAGGAACGGGACCCGGAAGAACACGGTGCTGACGCCGGCGAGCGTGAGGATGCTGCCGGCCAGCACCAGGCCCGCCATCTTCGCCGGGGCCGACACGCCGTTGCCGTGCACCTTGCGGATCTCGTCGAGCCAGCCGACGGCGACGGCGACGAGGGCGGCGGCGCCGACGCCGATCGGGATGGTGGGCGTGGCGAACACCTCCTCGAACCCCTTTAGCTGCGACGCCACCCCGAGGGCCAGGAGCACGGCCGCGCCCATGGCCAGACCGCCCAGCGCCGCGGTCGGGCGTTCGTGGACCCGGCGGGCATCGGGCTGCACCAGCGCGCCCCGCTTCGTCGCCACCCACCGCACCACCGGCGTGAGCAGCAGCGTCGAGAGGGCGGCGACGGCGAGCACCGCCCAGTGGGCTGGGGTCATCAGCCGACGATGCTCGCGCACGGCG
>JACDCH010000599.1 GCA_013694495.1 Acidimicrobiia bacterium
GGCGCCCAGGCCCTGGTGCTGGCGGCCAAGGCCACCGCCCTGCTCGACGGCCGGCCCAACGTCTCGGCGGCCGACCTGCGGGCGGTGGCGCCCGCCGCTCTGCGCCACCGGCTCGTGCTCGGCTACGAAGCAGCCGCCGCCGGCGTGAGCGCCGACCAGCTCGTCGCCGAGGTGCTCGAGGCCGTTCCCGATCCGCCCGCCGGCCTCCGCGGCGCACCGTGACCGACGCCCCTCCCGAGGGGTTGTTGGCACCGGAGCTCCTCGCCCGCCTCGAGCGCCTGCAGCTCGGCACCCGCCGCCGCCTGGCCGGCGCCTTCAGCGGCGAGCACCGCTCGACCCGGCACGGCTCGTCCCTCGACTTCGCCGACTACCGCGAGTACAACCCCGGCGACGACTTCCGGCGCATCGACTACGTCGCCTGGGCCCGGCTCGACCAGCTCCTCATCCGCCTGTTCGAAGCGGAGGACGACCTCACGCTGCGACTACTCGTCGACACCTCCTCGTCGATGCGGGGCCCGAAGCTCCGCCAAGCCGCCCGCATCGCCGCCGCCCTCGGGTTCGTGGCCCTCGTGCGCCGCGACATCGTCACCCTGCACACGTTCCCGCTCGGCCGCCCCGCGCCGCGCTTCACGGGCCGCCACGCGGCCCACACGCTCTTCTCGATGCTCGAGGGGCTCGAGGCCGACGGCGACACCCGCTTCGCCTCGGCCGTCACCGACCTGCTCAGCCGGCCCGGCCCCCGCGGCCTCACGGTGGTGCTGTCGGACCTCCTGACCCCGGAGTGGTCCGAGGGCCTGACCCGCCTGCCGGCCCGCGGCGGCGACGTCACCGTCGTGCACGTGCTCGACCCCGGCGAGCTGCACCCCGACCTGTCCGGCGACCTCGACCTCGTCGACGCCGAGACCGGCCGGGTGGTGTCGGTGTCGCTGGCTCCGGAGCAGGTCAAGCAGTACGAGCAGGCCGCCGCAGCGTGGGCCGACGACGTGGCCGACCGGGCCAGCTACGTCGGCGCCGCCTACGTGCGCGTCCTGTCCGACGACGACATCGAGCCCCTCGTCCTCGGCTCGTGGCGCGAAGCCGGCGTCCTCCGATGACCTCCGCCGCCTCACCCGCCTCGGCCGCCTCGGCCGCCGCCCCCCACACCCGATTCGGGTGGGGTAGCGGGTGGAGGGTGGCGCTGGGGGTGGGGGCGTCGTGACGTTCGCCCATCCGGCGGCGCTGGGGCTGCTGGCCCTGGCCATCCCGATCCTGCTGCTGCACGTCCTGAAGCCCCGCCGCGAGCAGCGGACGGTGTCGTCGACGTTCCTGTGGGAGTCGGTCGCCCACCCGGTGAGCGCGGCCCGGCCGTGGCAGCGGCTGCGCCCGTCCGTGCTCCTCCTCCTGCAGCTCCTCGCCGTCGCCCTCCTGGCCCTAGCCGTGGCCGACCCGGTGAGCATCACGGACACGCCGCTGTCGGCCCACACGGTGTTCATCGTCGACGCATCGGGCTCGATGGCGGCGCGCGACGGCGAACCCAACCGCCTCGAGTCGGCCAAGGACCGGGCGGCGCAGCTGCGCGACGAGCTGCCCGACGGCGGGATCGCCTCGATCGTGGTGGTCGACGACAGCCCGCGCGTCGTGCTGACCGCCAGCCCCGACCCCGACGCCTTCGCCGCCGCCCTCGGGCCCCTCGAGCCCACCGCCGGCCCCGCCGACTGGGCCGACGCCTTCCTGCTGGCCGAGAGCCTCGAGACGGCGGGGGCCGAGATCGGCTTCCACATCCTCACCGACGGCGGCCTCACCGACGCCGAGCAACGCCTCATCCCGCCCGGCTCCCGCCACGACATCATCGGGCGCGACGCCACCAACCGGGCCATCACCCGTCTCGCGGTCGAGCCCCGCGGCAGCGGCCTCCACGTGCGGGTCACGGTGGCCAACACCGGTGGTGCGGCGGCGACCACCACGGTGCGCGTCGACGTCGACGGCGTCACCGCCGGCGACGGCACCGCCGAGGTCGCCCTCGACGCGGGCGAGACGCGCGACGTCGAGTTCGACGTCGGCGGCGGCGACCGGGTCGAGGCGTTCCTCGAGGGCGACGACCTCCTCGACGCCGACGACCACGCCTACGCCACCGCCGCCCGCCGGCCCGCCCTCACCGTGCTCCTGTGCACCGCCGGGGGGGTGGGCAACGCCTTCCTCGAGGGTGCCTTCGCGGCGGCCGACGGCGTCACCGTCGAAGCGTGCGACGGCTCGCGGCCGGGCACCGGTGCCGACCTCGTCGTCTACGACCGGGTGGCGGTGCCGGCCGAGCCGGGCGCGCCGTTCCTGGCCATCGCCCCGCCCGGCGGGGTCCCGGCGGCGGGCGTCACCACCACCGGCGCCGTCGACGGACCGGTCATCACCTCGGTCGACCCCGACGCCGCGCTGACCCAGGGCCTCGATCTGTCCGAGGTCGGCATCGCCACCGCCCAGGTCCTCGACCCCGGCCCCGCCACCACCGTGGTCGGCGCGGCCGGTGCCCCGCTGCTCGTGCGGGGATCGATGAGCGGCCTGCCCTTCGCCGTGCTCGCCTTCGCCGTCGAAGACTCGAACCTGCCGCTGCAGGTGGCTTTCCCGATCCTCGTCGACCGCCTCCTCACCGACCTGGGTGGCGCCGCCCTGCCGCCCACCGACCTCGTGGTGGGCGAGCCGCTGCCGGTCGACACGAACGCCGGCGGCACCGTCGCCGGCCCGGGCGGTAGCACCTCCGAGGTCGTGGCCGGCGGCCCCACCCCCACCGCCACCCGGCCCGGCTTCTGGTCGATCACGCCCCGAGCCGCGGCCGACGGCACCGAGCGACCGGTGCGGGTGGTGGCCGTCAACCCGGACCCGAACGAGTCACGGCTCGAGCCGGCCCAGGCCATCCTCACGCCGACCCGCACCCGCCAGGAGGGCGAGGCGCCGGCCACCGGCGAGTCGTCGCTGCGGCACTGGCTGCTCCTGCCCCTGCTCGCCATCCTCGTGCTCGAGTGGTTCTTCGCCTGGCGGCGGCGGGGCGTCAGCCGGGCCCAGTGGCGGGTGTCGACGGCGCTGCGCATCGCCTGCGCCGCGCTCGTCGTGCTCGCCCTCGTCGCACCGTCGTGGCTCCGGCCTGCCGACCGGGTGGCGGTCGTGTTCCTGGTCGACGGATCGGCGTCGCTCGGCGCCACCGGGCGGTCCGAGGCGGTCGGGTTCGTGCGCGAGTCGCTCGACCGGATGCCCGACGGGGCCGTGGCCGGCGTGGCCAGCTTCGGCGGCAACGCCCGCCTCGAGCTCACGATCCAGCCCGACGCCCGCTTCACCGACCCGTCGGCCCGCATCGACTCCACCCGGACGAACCTCGCCACCGCGCTGCGTCTCGCCGGCGCGGTCCTGCCCGGCGACGCCCGCCGGCGGATCGTGGTTGTCTCCGACGGCCGGGCCACCGACGGC
>JACDCH010000607.1 GCA_013694495.1 Acidimicrobiia bacterium
ACGCGCTCCCACCGCAGCGGCGAGCGCCGCGGCGACGAGGGGCGAGGGCTCAGCGCTTCTCTTTGATCTTGGCGGCCTTCCCGACCCGATCGCGGAGGTAGTACAGCTTCGCCCGGCGGACGTCGCCCCTGGTCACGACCTCGATCTTGTCGACCGTGGGGGTGTGCACCGGGAACGTGCGCTCGACACCGACGCCGTAGCTGACCTTGCGAACGGTGAAGGACTCACGGAGGCCATCGCCCTGGCGGCGGATGACCACGCCCTGGAAGACCTGGACCCGCTGCTTGTTGCCCTCCACCACCTTGACGTGGACCTTGAGGGTGTCACCGGCCGCGAAGTCGGGGATGTCGTCTCGCAGCGCGGCGATGTCGACGAAGTCGGTGGGGTTCATGTCTGCAAGCTCTCCGGTCCGGTGCCCGTGGGGGACGCAGGAGGATAGGGCAGCCCCAACTCGGACGCCAAGAGCGCCACCTCCTCGTCGGTGAGGCCGCCCCGGGCGGCGACGAGGTCGGGACGGCGCTCGATCGTGCGGGCCAGGGCCATCGCCCGGCGCCACCGGGCGATGCGGCCGTGGTCGCCACTGCGCAGCACCTCGGGCACGTCGTGGCCCCGGAACTCGGCCGGGCGCGTGTACTGCGGGTGCTCGAGGAGGCCGTCGGCGAAGGACTCCTCGTCGGCCGACGCCTGGTTCCCCATCACCCCGGGCACGAGGCGGCCGACGGCCTCCAGCACCACCAGCGCGGCCGACTCGCCGCCGGCGAGCACGTAGTCGCCGATCGAGAGCTCGCCGTCGCAGAGGTGGGTGGCGATGCGGTCGTCGACGCCCTCGTAGCGCCCGCACAGCAGCGAGAACCCCGGGCCGGCAGCCAGCTCCCGGGCCAGGGCCTGGTCGAGGCGCCGCCCGCCGGGGCCGAGCAGGAACAGCGGTCGCGGCGGGTCGGCGGCCTCCACGGCGGCGAACACCGGCGCCGGGGTCATGACCATCCCCGCTCCCCCGCCGAACGGGCTGTCGTCGACCGAGCGGTGCACGTCGGTGGTGTGCTCGCGCAGGTCGTGGACCCTGACGTCGAGCAACCCCCTCTCCTGGGCCTTGCCGAGCAGGCTCTCCCCCGCGCCGGCGCGGACCAGCGCCGGGAAGATCGTGAAGACGTCGATCCTCACCGGTGCTCCGCCAGGTTCGTGACGATGAAACGGCGCAGGCCGCAGCCGGGCACCAGTGAGGTGCGGCTCCGCCGCAGGAGCTGACCAGTGACATGGTTCGCCCGCACTTCGTGTTCGCTCACGACGCGACCCGCTCGGCGCTCCAGCACACCGTCTCGTAGAGCAGCGTGATCGAACCGCCCAGCCCGTCGATGACGTCGCCGACCGCAGCCAGCAGCGCGGCGAGCCGCTCCGGCGGGAGCAGCCGGTGGTCGCTGTGCGTGGGGAGCTGGTCGAGCCACTCGTCGCGGCGGTGGGTGACCGACCACTCGTACGCCGTGATCCGCTGGGGCCCGAAGGCACCGGCGGCGTCGATCCCCTCGTTCGGGCGGTGCTCGGCGCGCGCCGCGCCGAGGGCGATCGGGTGCCGCAGCTCCGGGTAGCCGGCGTAGACCTCGGACAGCGCCGCCTTCGCCTCCGGCGAGTGCTCCAGCAGGTTCCAGAAGATCGCCAGCCGACCGCCCGGCACGAGGGCGGCGGCGGCCGCCCGGGCGCCGGCCTCTTGGTCGACCCAGTGCCAGGCCTGGGCCGCGGTCACCAGGTCGAACGTGCGGCCGGCGCGGTCCCACGTCTCGAACGGCGACACCTCCACCTTGACGCCGTGACCTCGGGCGACCTCGGCCATGCGGGCGTCGGGCTCGACGCCCAGCACCTCGCAGCCGCGCTGGAGGAACAGGAGCGCCGCCTTCGCGGTGCCGCAGCCGACGTCGAGCACGCCAGTGGCGCGGGGGTCGCGGCCAGCAAGGAGCTCGTCGAGCAGCCCCGCCGGATACGAGGGGCGGGCCCGGTCGTAGGCCGATGCATCCTCGCCGAACGAGGTGGCGCGGCGCTGCTCGTGCTCGTCCACGGTCGGCCGATCGTAGGGCGACCTCTCGTGACCCGGGGTCAGAGGTCGAAGAGGCCGGCGGGCGGGTCGATGACGAGGCGGCGGTCGTCGCCGTCGCCCTCCCAGCCGACCACGAAGTTCACCGGGACCAGCGCGCCGCCGTCGAGCTCGAGGAGGTCGGCCGCCGGGTTCGGCAGCACCTCGCGCACGACGCCGCGCGCCGTGCCGTCGGTCTCGACGACGACCGCACCGACGAGGTCGTGCACCCAGAGCGCGTCGGGGTCGTCGATCGGCTCGGCCCGGAGCTCGGTCCCCTTCAGCGCCTCGGCCGCCTCACGGGTGCCGACGCCGGCGAAGACCACGAGCCACTTCTGCTGGAACGGGCGCGACGAGCCGACCCGCAGCGCGCCTTTCGCCGTCTCGAGCTCGGCGCCGGCGGCGAGGCGGACCTCCGGTTCGGACGAGAGGAGGTCGACCACGACCTCGCCCTTCAACCCGTGGGCCCGCAGGATCCGCCCGACCAGCAGCTGACGGCTCTCGGTCGGAACCAGAGGAACGCCGGCGGAGTCGGCCTCGCCCTGCTGGCGCAGCCCCGTCACTCCATGAACTCGATGTTGACCTCGACGCCGTCCTTCGCCGCCGCGGCGCGGGTGACGGTGCGGATGGCCTGGGCCGTGCGGCCCCGCTTGCCGATGACGCGACCCATGTCGCCGGGGGCGACGCGGACCTCGAGCTGGACGCCCCGGCTGCGGTCGACCGCGTCGACCTCGACGCCGTCGGGCTCGTCGACGAGCTGGCGCACCAGGAACTCGAGCACCTCGGACGCCGTGGCGGCAGAGCGGTTGGTGCCCTCGGTGTCGTCGCCGGCACCGGTGTCGACTGCCTCCGCCTCGCCGGCGCCGTCGTCGTCGTCGACCTCGTCCACGTCGGTGTCGCTCACGAGGTGACGTCGGCCGGAACGGCTTCGTCGGCGACGGGCGCCGGCTGGTTGCGGGCGATCTCGAGCAGGCGCTTCACCCGGTCAGTGGGCTGCGCACCCTTCTTGATCCACTCGTCGGCCTTGGCCGTGTCGATCAGGACCTTGGACGGCTCCTGGCGGGGGTCGTAGCTCCCCAGGATCTCGATGAATCGCCCGTCTCGAGGGGCGCGACCGTCGGCCGCGACCACGCGGTACGTCGGCTGCTTCTTCTTGCCCATCCGCATCAGGCGGAGCTTCACGGCCACGTCGGTGTCCTTTGCCTCGAGTCGCTCGTCTGCGAGCGGCCTGCGAGTCTCGCGGCCAGCCGCCCGCTAGTTCAAGCCGGGGAGCTGGAACGGAGGCGGCGGCGGCAGGGCGGTCCGGCCCCCGGGACCCTTCCGGGCCTTCTGCTTCTTCTTCTGCTGCTTAGTCATCCGCTTCCCGATCCCGGGCACGTTGGCCATCTTCTTCATCATCTTCTGGACCTCACGGAATTGCTTCACCAGGAGCGACACCTCCGACGCGGTGCTGCCGCTGCCGTTGGCGATCCGCAGCCGGCGCGAGCCGTCGATGATCTCCGGGTAGGCCCGCTCCTGGGTGGTCATCGAGCGGATGATGGCCTCGATGCGGGCCAGCTCCTTGTCCTCGATCTGGGCGCCCTTCAGCTCCTTGGGCAGGCCCGGGATCATCCCGACGAGGTTCGAGATCGGCCCCATCTTCTTGACCTGCTGCATCTGGTCGAGGAAGTCGTCGAGGGTGAAGCGACCCTCGAACAGCTTGGCCGCCGCCTCCTCGGCCTCCTCCTTCTCGTAGACCTGCTCGGCCTTCTCGATGAGGGTGAGCACGTCGCCCATGCCGAGGATGCGGCCGGCGAGACGGTCGGGGTGGAAGAGGTCGAAGTCCTCGAGCTTCTCGCCGTTCGACGCGAAGGCGATCGGGCGGCCGACCACCTCCTTGACGGAGAGGGCGGCACCACCCCGGGCGTCGCCGTCGAGCTTGGTGAGGATGACGCCGTCGAGCGCGAGCGTGCGGTGGAACGCCTCGGCCGTCGCCACGGCGTCCTGGCCGGTCATGGCGTCGATGACGAGGAACGTGTAGTCGGGCGAGACGGCGCCGGAGATGCGCCGCACCTGCTCCATGAGCTCCTCGTCGATGGCCAGGCGGCCGGCGGTGTCGACGATGAGGACGTCGCGTCCGGTGCGGCGGGCCTGATCGAGGCCCTCGGTGGCCGTGGCCACCGGATCGCCCCCGGACTCGCCGCCGAACACCGGCACGTCGATCTGGCGGCCCAGCGTCTTGAGCTGCTCGACGGCGGCCGGGCGTTGGAGGTCGGCGCCGACCAGCAGCGGCTGGCGCCCCTGGGCCTTGAACCACTTGGCGAGCTTGGCCGCGTTGGTGGTCTTGCCGGAGCCCTGGAGGCCGGCCATGAGCACGACGGTGGGCGGCTTCGACGCGTAGGCGATGCGCAGCGTCTCGCCGCCGAGCGTGGCGACGAGCTCGTCGTGGACGATCTTGATGACCTGCTGGGCCGGGTTGAGGGCCTCGGAGACCTCGACCCCGACCGCCCGCTCCTTCACCCGGGCCGCGAACCCGCGGGCGACCGAGAGGTTGACGTCGGCCTCGAGCAGCGCCGTGCGGATCTCGCGGAGGACCTCGTCGACGTCCTCGGGCGACAGGCGGCCCTTGCCCCGCAGGCGCTTGAAGATCCCCTCGAAACGGTCGGACAGCGACTCGAACATGAGGGCGGGAAGGATAGGTGGCACGCTCCGGAGGTGGACATCCGCGTCGCCCGCCCCGACGACCTGCCGCGGCTGCAGGACGTGGAGCTGCTCGCGGGGGCGATGTTCCGCGATGTCGGCCTGCCGGAGATCGCCGACGACGACCCGCCGTCGCTCGACGACCTCGCCGGCGCCGCCGCGGTGCTGGTCGCGGTCGACGACCGGGACGTGGCCGTCGGCTACGCCCGCATCGAGGTCGTCGACGGCCACGCCCACCTCGAGCAGCTGTCCGTGGTGCCCGATCACGGCGGTCAGGGCGTGGGCACGGCGCTGCTCGACGCAGTGGCGGCCTGGGCCCGCGAGCGGGGCGACGCCGAGATCACGCTGACCACGTTCCGCAACGTCGCGTTCAACGCCCCCCTGTACGCGAAGCGCGGCTACGACGAGGTCGCCGACCTCGACCGCGCGCCGGGTCTCGTGGCGCTGATGGTTGCGGAGGCGGCGCACGGTCTCGACCCGACGCAGCGGGTCGCCATGCGCCGCCGCCTCTAGTTGCTGGCGACCCGCAGCTGGTTGTCGACCTCGAGGACGCCCTTCACCGCGGCGGCAGCCCGCTCGAGGTCGCCGGCAGCGGTGGCGTGGGGCACCTCGCCGGTGAGCACGACCCGGCCCTGGGTGGCGACGACGCCGGGCTGGGGCAGGTGCCACGTACGGGGCGACGACGACAGCTCGTCGCGCACCTTGGCCGCCAGGTCGGCGGGGCCGCCGCCGGCGAGGCCCTCGACCATCGTCTTGACCCGCGCCCGCATGCGGTCGCCGGGCATCGGGGCGATCATGAGCCCGATCGCCACGCCGGTGCCCAGCACGAACAGCCGCCGGTAGCCCACCAGCCGGAGCGTCCGGTGGGTGACCTTGGTCGAGCCGCGGCCCAGCTTGAAGCCCAGGCCGAGGACCCGGAACGGAAGGGTGAGAAGGAAGATCATCGGTGCTCCTTCGAAGTTCCTGCGAGGTCTAGCCGACCGATGGAACGGCGCACCGATGATCTCTCGCTGCTCCGCACGCTCCGCAGCGAGGTAGATCGCGATGACATTGGTTCACTCGCAAGCTCGCTCACGACAGCAAAGCCTCCACGAATTCGTCGGGATCGAACGGCACGAGGTCGTCGGCCGTCTCGCCGAGACCCACCAGCTTGACCGGAATTCCCAGCTCGTGCTGGATCGCCAGGACGATGCCGCCCTTGGCCGACCCGTCGAGCTTGGTGAGCACGACCCCGGTGACCTCGACGGCCTCGGTGAACTCCCTCGCCTGCACGAGGCCGTTCTGGCCGGTCGTGGCGTCGATGACCAGCAGGACCTCGCTCACGGTGCCGGCGCCCTTCTCGGCCACCCGCCGCACCTTGCGCAGCTCGTCCATGAGGTTCGACTTCGTGTGCAGGCGGCCGGCGGTGTCGGCCAGCACGAGGTCGCTCCCCCGGGCTGCGGCCGCCTCGACCGCGTCGAAGATCACCGAAGACGGGTCGGCGCCCTCGCCGCCCCGCACGAAGTGGGCGTCGCTGCGCTCGGCCCACAGGCCCAGCTGCTCGGCCGCCGCGGCCCGGAACGTGTCGCCCGCGGCCATGGTGACCGTGCGCCCCTCGGCGGCCTGGGCCGCCCCGACCTTGCCGATGGTGGTGGTCTTGCCGACGCCGTTGACGCCGACGAAGAGCCACACCGACGGTGGGGTGTCAGCGAGCTCCAACGTGCGATCGGCCTCGAGCCGGGCCTTGAGCTCGGCCTTGAGCAGCTCGGTCAGGTCGGCCGGCTCCTTGATGCCCTCCGCCTTGACCGCCGTGCGCAGGCCGGCGAGCAGGTCGCCCGTGAGCCCGACCCCGACGTCGGCCCGGATCATCGACTCCTCGAGGTCGTCCCAGGTGTCCTCGTCGATCGTGGACCGGCCCAGGAACCCGCTGAACGCGCCCCGCGCCTTGGAGATGCGATCGCGGAAGCGGGGCCGGACCGGGGCCTCGACGACCTCGACCTCGGGCTCCGGCGGGGCCTCGACGACGTCGGGCTCGGGCTCGAGGACGATCGTCGAGCCCGGTTCGTCGCGCTCGACGGGCGGCGCCGGCCGGGTCGGGCGGGACGGCAGCGGCCGGGTCGGGGGCGGCTCGAGCTCGACGCCCCGGCCTCTGCGGCGGGTGGCGACCAGCGCCGCTGTGCCGCCGAGCACCACGAGGACGGCCAGCAGGATCAGGACGATTTCCATGGCCCGTCGACGGTATCGCCTCGCTGCCTCGGGCTCGACCGAGGCGCCTGTTCTACGTCCGGCCGACCCGTCCGTCCGGGACCGGCGCTACCCGCCGAAGGCCGCCAAACGCCGGTTGGGCGGGCACGCTCCAGCGACGGACGAAGTGAGCCGTCAGGCGAACGGAGCCGGAGCGAGCGGAGACATAGCGTGTCGCACCCATGATGACCCCCGGTCCGGCCACGCCGGAGGCGAAGCTGCTCGAGACGGCCGTCTTCGAGATCAAGAAGGTCCTCGTCGGCCAGGACCGGGCCATCGAGCGCCTGGTGGTCTGCCTCCTCGCCCGGGGCCACTGCCTCCTCGAGGGCGTGCCCGGCCTGGCCAAGACCCTGGCCTGCGAGACGCTGGCCCGCGTGACCGGCGGGCAGTTCGCCCGGCTGCAGTTCACGCCCGACCTCCTGCCGGCCGACCTCGTCGGCACCCGCATCTACCGGGCGTCGAGCGAGCAGTTCGACGTCGAGCTCGGCCCGGTGTTCGCCAACATCGTGCTGGCCGACGAGATCAACCGGGCCCCCGCCAAGGTCCAGTCGGCCCTGCTCGAGGTGATGGCCGAGCACCAGGTGTCGATCGGCGGCACGACCTACCCGGTGCCCGAGCCCTTCCTCGTGCTGGCCACCCAGAACCCGATCGAGAGCGAGGGCGTGTACCCGCTGCCCGAGGCGCAGCGCGACCGCTTCCTGATGAAGGTCCTCGTGGGCTACCCCACGCGGGACGAAGAGGTGGAGGTCGTCCTGCGGATGGGCGTCGACGCGCCCGAGGCCAGCCAGGTCCTCTCCCCCGAGCGGCTGCTCGAGCTGCAGGCGGCCGCCGACGGCGTCTACATCGACCGGGGCGTCGTCGACTACGCGGTCGCCCTGGTGTTCGCCACCCGGGACCCGGGCTCGGTCGGCCTGCCCGACCTCGCCGAGCTCATCCAGTACGGCGCCAGTCCCCGGGCGAGCCTCGGCCTCGTCGCCGCCGGCCGGGCGCTGGCCCTGCTGCGGGGCCGGAAGTACGTGCTCCCGCAGGACGTGTTCGACGTCGCTCCCGACGTCCTGCGCCACCGCCTCGTGCTGTCCTACGAGGCCCTCGCCCGGGGACTCACGACCGACCACCTGCTGGCTCGGATCGTGGGCACGGTGCCCGCACCCCGGATCGCACCGTCGATGGCACCGGGCCCCGGCGTCGACGACGCCGCGTTCGCGCCCCGTTCGTTCGCTCCGCCGGCGTACCCGCCGCCGACGCACCACCCCGACCACTCGCCGCTGCGGCCGTCGGTGAGCTCACCGCCCACGGACGAGCTGCGGGCCTCGTTCGGGCCGCCGGCGGTCGAGCCGCCGCCCCCGCCGCCGGCCGTCCCTGTCGCCGCCGGCAACGATCCGGAGCCCTCCACTTGACGACGCCGGCGGGTGTCGCCGGCGCCAGCGCCACGTCCGAGGTGCTGCGCCGGCTCGAGCTCAGCGTCACGCGCCGCCTCGATGGCCTCCTCCACGGCGACCACCGGGGCCTCGTCCCCGGGCACGGCTCCGACCCGGGGGAGACGCGGCTCTACCAGCCCGGCGACGACGTGCGCCGGATCGACTGGAACGTCACCGCCCGCATGCAGACCACGTACGTGCGGGAGACGATCGCCGACCGCGAGCTCGAGACGTGGCTGCTCGTCGACCTGTCGGCCAGCCTCGAGTTCGGCACCGCCAACAGCACGAAGCGCGACGTGGCCCTGGCCGGCTGCGCGGCCGTCGGCTTCCTCACGTCGCGGGGCGGCAACCGGATCGGGGCCGTGATCGCCTCGGGCAGCTCCCCGGGCGCGATCGTTCCCGCCCGGGGCGGCCGCGACCACCTTCGGGCCGTGCTGCACCGGGTGCAGACCACGCCGATCGTCGACGGCTCCGGTGCCACCGACCTCAGCACCGCCCTCGACCGCCTCAGCCGGGCCATGCGCCGCCGCGGGCTGGCCGTCGTGGTGTCGGACTGGCTCGACGGCGACCCCGGGGCCGCCCGCCCGCCGTGGGAGCAGGCGCTGCGCCGGCTGTCGGTGCGCCACGACACGCTGTGCATCGAGGTCGTCGACCCACGCGAGCTCGAGCTGCCCGACGTCGGCGTGATCGAGCTCGTCGACCCCGAGACCGGCCGGCACCGCGACGTCGACACCGGCGACCGCCGGCTCCGGGCCCGCTACGCCG
>JACDCH010000624.1 GCA_013694495.1 Acidimicrobiia bacterium
GCCCTGCGCCGCTGCCGCTTCCAGGCCCGGCTGTGGCGCCACCACGGCACCGAGGGCTGGTCGTTCGGGCCGGCCACCACGGCGGCCTTCGTGCGGGGGCTCGCCCGGGGGCTGCTCCTGACGCCGCGCCGCCGCTCCTGAGCGCGGCCGCGCTCAGGAGCCGCCGGCTTCGGAACCGTTGGCGCTCGGCGCAACCTCGACGACCGCTGCGTCGCCGTAGCCGTAGCTGAGCTCGCTCCTCGGCACCTTGTTCACGATGACGCCGAGCAGACGGGTCTGGTTCTGGATCAGTGCGTCCTTCGCCCGTTGCGCCGCGCCGATCTCGGTGCGCCGCACCTCGACCACGAGGATGGCGCCCGCCGCTCGACGGCAGATCTCGAGCGTGTCGACGATGGGGAGCACCGGGGGGCTGTCGATGAGCACGACGTCGGCCTGCGCGGCGAGGGCATCGAGCAGTCGCTTGATGCGCACCGAGCTGAGCAGCTCGGCCGGGCTGGCCACCAACGGCCCCGCCGCGAGCAGGTAGAGGCCGGCATCGGCGCCGCCCGGGGCCGGCGGGAGCGACACGTACTGGAGGCACTCGGCGAGGGGACGCTCGCCGAGCAGGAAGCTGCTGACGCCGACGTCGTTGGCGGCATCGAGGTGCTTGTGCAGATCGGGCCGGCGGAGGTCGAAGTCGACGACCACAACCCGCCGGCCGGTGGACGCGAGCGCCGTGGCCAGCCCGGCGCACGTCGACGTCTTGCCCTCGCCCGCCTGCGCGCTCGTGATGACGACGATGGGGTTCGCCAGGTCGGAGAGCGTGACCAGGAGGTTCGACCGGAGGACGCGGAACGCCTCGTCGGTCTCGACGTCGGCGCTCCCGATCCGGGTTGCGGGCGGCCGATTGCGCTTACGCATGGCCGGCGCCGGTGGCGAGCGGGATCGCGCCGAGCACGGGCAGCTGGAGGCGCTCCTGCACGTCGTCCGCGCTCCTGATCGTCAGGTCGAGGTACTCGAGGAGCACGACGACGCCGACCGCCACGAGGAACCCGAAGATCATCGCCAGGATGAGGTTGCGGAACAGGCCGTTCGGCTCCGGCCTCGTCGGCAGGACGGCGTACTCGAACACCGACACCGGCGCAGGGTCGTTGCCCGCCTCGGGATCGTCGCTCTGCAACCGCTCTTGGTCGTTGATGAGCTCGACGAACCCGTCGGCCATCCCGTTGGCGAGCGTGGCGGCGATCCCGGGATCGCGGTCCACCACCTCGAGGAGGATCAGCTGCGTCGCCGGTTGAGCCGTCGCAGTGACGCCGGGCAGCACCTGCTGGGCCGTGCGGGGCACCTCGGTGGCCGCGACGGCGCGGTCGGCGACCGTCAGCGTCGGGATCATGTGCGCGTAGCTGTTCGCGAGGAAGCTGAGGCCCGCCGACCGGTCACCGGAGACGTCACCCGCGCCCGGCGTGAGGTTGATGCTCCTCGACCCGACGTAGAGCTGCGCCTTGGCCGTGTACGTGGCCTGGCTCGGCGTGATGAGCCACCCGGCGACGATTGCGACGGCGACGGTCAGCAGCACCAGCAGCCGCCGCCGGCGGAGCACTCTGAGGTAGTAGCGGAGCTCGATGTTGGAGACCTCGTCGGGGGGATCGCCCGGGCGGCGCGCGATCGGTGTGGCCGCCCGACCTGCGATGCTGGGTGGGTGAGTTACGGGATGGGGTTCGCTGGCAGCGGCGCGCAATCCTGCCATAGACGGACGACGGCCCCGTGATCACCCTCGTCCGCCATCCGCAGACCCGCGAGTCCCGGCGGCGCTCCAAGGCCGAGCGCCGCCGCCTGCGCCCGCGCTGGCCCTACTGGACCCCCGTCCTCGTCTCGTTCGTCATCCTGTTCTTCCCGTTCCTCCTGGTGCGGGCCATCTCCGCGGTGGTCGGCATCGGGCTCGTGATCATCATCGGCCGCCACCCGGTGGGGGCCCTGAAGAGCCTGCTGGTCCTGGTGCCCTTCCACCAACTGGTGATGGCCGGGCTCTACCGGGTGGGCGTCCCGGCCGAGCTCGTCCGGGCCCTGGCCCAGTGGAAGGAGCTGATCATCGCCGGCCTCCTGGTGACCGGGATCCGGATCGCGGTCCGCGAACGTCACCGCCTCGACTGGCTCGACCGGCTCGCGCTCGCCTACGTCGCCCTGGGCACCGTCTACCTCATCATGCCCGGGTTCTTCATCGGGTCGGCCGTCGGCTCGACCGCCGACTCCACCACGAGGCTCCTCGGCTGGCGGACCGACGTCATGTACGTCGCGCTGTTCCTCGCCTGCCGCCACATCCGCTTCGAACGCGCCGCCACCGCCCGCCTGACGAGGGCGTTCGTCGTGACGGCCATTGTCGTCGCCGCGATCGGCTACCTCGAGTTCTTCGCCTCGTCGACCTGGAACAGCTTCGTCATGGAGACCCTGCAGTTCTGGCGGTACAAGCTCGAGGTGCTGCAGCTGAGCCCGATCGGCGACCGCTACTTCTTCGACATCCGCGTCTACACGTCCGTGGCCGGGCGTGACGTCCTCCGGCCCGGCTCGGTGCTGCTGCAGTACTGGGCCCTCGCCTTCTACTCCGTGATCGCCGCCGCCGTGTTCGCCGGGCGCATCGCCAGGGGCGTGGCGGAGCGCTGGGAGTACCTCGGCTTGGCCCTCGCCGGTGGGATCGTCCTGCTGACCGAGACCCGCAGCGCGGTGTTCGGCCTGGGCGTGGTGCTCGTCGTCACGCTGCTGCGGCGCTCCGACCGCTCGGCCCGGGCCCGTGGCGCCCGCGTCCGGTTCTCGCTCGTGGTCGCCGGGATCGCGGTCGTGGCGGTCCCGCTCGCCATCGGCATCGGTCTCGTCAGCCGCTTCAGCGGCGAAGACGACTACTCGTCGAACGACTCGCACCGGAACAGCTTCGAGAACAGCGTCGACATCATCGTCGAGCAGCCGTTCGGTCGCGGCCTGGCCACCGCCGCGGGGGCCGGGCAGCGGTCGAGCGTCGAGGGCGTCAACGTCACCGAGTCGCAGTACCTGCAGATCGGCACGCAACTCGGCGTGCTCGGGCTCGGGCTCTGGATCGGCGCCGTGGCCGCCGGCGTGGTGGTGATGGGGGCTGCGGTGCGGCGGGCGCCACCGGGCACCGACACCGCCCTCGTGACCGCGATGCGCACTGCGCTCATCGGCCTGGCGGCCGGCGGGCTCTTCCTCCAGGTCTTCATCGACTTCAGCCTGAGCTGGGCCGTCTGGGGGCTCGGCGGCGCCGCCCTGGGCGCCATCGACGCCGCCACCGGACCCGCCCCGCCGGCTGGTCCATCCCTCGCCGACGGGCGCGAGTCGATCCTGCGCTGACGTTGGCAACGAGCACCACCACCTCGCCGGGCGCCCCGCCGCGCATCACGGTCGTCACGCCCACCTACCAGCGCCCCGACCGGCTCACTCGCCTCGTCGCGGCGCTGGAGGCCCAGGACCTCCCGGCCGCCGAGCTCGAGGTCGTGATCGTCGACGACGCCTCCGGGGACGGCACCGCGGCGATGCTCGACGAGCTCGTGGAGCGGTCGCCCCTGCGCATCTCGGCCCTCCACCTGGCGACGAACGGCGGCCCGGCCCGGGCCCGCAACGAAGGTTGGCGAGCGGCTCGCTCGACTGCGGTGGCGTTCGTCGACGACGACTGCGTGCCGGAGCCGGGCTGGGCGCGGGCCATGGCGGAGGCGTTCGAGCGGAACCCGTCCCTCGGGGTCGTGCAGGGGCTGACCCGACGGCCGGAGGGCTCGCTCGGCCCGTGGACGATGTTCCGGCAGATCACCTGGGAGACCCCCTGGTTCGAAGGCTGCAACATCGCCTACCGGCGCGACCTGCTCGAGCGCACTGGCGGCTTCGACGAGGTGCTGCGCTGGTACGGCGAGGACACCAGCGCGGGCTGGAAGGTGGTCGAGGCCGGCGGCGACCGCGACTTCCAACCGTCGGCCGTCGTCACCCACGACCTCGAGGAACGGGGGCTGCGCTGGCGGATCCGTCACGGCTGGCTCGAGCGCAACCTGGTGGAGCTGGCCGCCCGCCACGACGGGTTGCGACGGACGGCGTTCTGGCGCCCGTGGGCGTTCCGGCGCGAGAGCGTCGCGTTCCCGCTCGCCGCCCTCGCCGCGATCGCGGCCGTGCGTCGGCCGGCCGCGCTCGCCCTCGTGCTGCCGTACGTGGTGGTCCGGCGGCTACCCATCCACCGCCCCCGCACGGCCGCGGGCCTCGTCGCCATCGACGCGGCCCAGACGGCGGGCCACCTCGCCGGCTCCCTGCGCCACGGGACGGTGGTGCTGTGAGCGAGCAGACAGCGGGCGGGCCCGAGATCAGCGTCGTGGTGCCGACCTACCGTCGCGCCGGCAACCTCCGCCGCCTGGTCGCGGCCCTCGAGGTACAGACGCTCGACCCGGCCCGGTTCGAGGTGCTCATCGTCGACAACGGCTCCGACGACGACACCGGCGCAGAGCTCGCCCGCCTGGCCGCCGGCACGAAGATCGACCTCCGGCCTCAGCGCATCGAGGTGAACCACGGGCCTGCGGCCGCCCGCAACCTCGGGTGGCGCGCCGCAGCCGCGCCCTACGTCGCCTTCACCGACGACGACTGCGTCCCTCGTCCCGATTGGTTGGAGCAGGCCCTCGCGTCGTGCGTCGCGACCCCGGACCTCGGCGTGCTCCAGGGAGCGACGCTCCGGCCGTCGGGCACCTTCGCCTACGGCCCCAACACCGTCTACCGCGAGACGCTGTCGCCGTCGCCGTACTTCGAGGGCTGCAACCTCGTCTTCCCGCGGCGCGTCCTCGAACAGACCGGCGGGTTCGACGAGACGTACCACTTCGGTGGCGAGGACACCGCGGCCGGCTGGTCGGCGATCGAGAGCGGCGGTCGCTGGCTGTTCGACGAGACGTGCGCCGTCGAGCACGACATCGTCGAGCGACCGCTCCGCTGGCACCTGATGATGGCGTGGCGGGAGGGGAACCTCGTCGACGTCGCGGTCCGGCACGGCGCGCTCCGGCAGCACGGCTTCTGGCGACCCTGGGCCCACCGACCGTGGAACGTCGCGTTCGCCCTCGGCGTGGCCGGTTCGGTCGTCTCGCTCCGACGGCCGAGGGCGCTCGGCCTCTGGGCGCCGTGGCTGTGGTACCGACGTCCGTCCGGCGCGCCGGCCCGCATCGCCGCCCAGGTCGTCGCCCGCCGCTTCCTCAACGACAGCGTCGTCCTGGCCTCGATGGTCCGCGCGTCCGTCCGCAACCGCACCGTCGTCCTGTGAGCCGGCGGTGACGCGGATCCTGGCGATCGGGTTGCACTACCCGCCCCACCACATCGGCGGGTACGAGGTCTCCTGCCGCGATGTCATGGAGCGACTCGCCGACCGGGGCCACGAGGTCGCCGTGCTGACCTCCGACCTCCGTCGGCCGGGTGTCAGCGATCCGCCCGGTGAGCGCGACGGCCGCATCCCGGTGTGCCGCGACCTCGTGCCTTGGTTCCGTGACGAGGCGTTGTGGGCTCCGCCGTGGTGGGCCCGGTGGCGGATCGAGCGGGCCAACCAGCGGGCGCTGGTCGCCGCCCTCGATCGGACCCGCCCGGACGTGGTGTCGGCCTGGCAGCTCGGGGGGCTGTCCATCGGCCTGCTCACCACCGTCGCCCGGCGAGGGATCCCGATCGTCTACGCGCTGTCCGACGACTGGCTGAGCTACGCCCCCGAGCTCGACGCCTGGAACCGGCTCTTCCGCCGGGTCCCGAACCCGATCGCGAGGCTGCTCGGCCACGTGCTGCGGGTGCCCACCACGGTGCCCGACCTCGGCAGCACCGGCCCGTTCTGCTTCATCAGCGACGCCACCCGGCAGCGGGCCGAGCAGTACACCCCGTGGTCGATGGACGACACCGCCCTCGTCTACAGCGGGATCGACGGGCGGCTGTTCGAGCCGGGCGACGGCCAGCGCGGCGCCCGCCCGTGGGGCGCAGGCCGCCTGCTGTACGTGGGGCGCTACGACCCGCGCAAGGGGATCGAGACGACGATCAGGGCCATGCCGCAGCTGCCCGGCATGGTGCTCGAGGTGCAGGGCACCGGCGACGCGGTCGAACGGGACCGGCTGGCGGCGCTGGCCGGGAACCTCGGCATCAGCGACCGCGTCGAGTTCGCCGCCGTCGACCGGGCCGGCCTGCCCGATCGCTACCGGGCCGCAGACCTCGTGGTGTTCCCGAGCGAGTGGGAGGAACCGTTCGGCCTCGTGCCCGTCGAAGCGATGGCGTGCGGGACGCCGGTGGTCGCCACCGGCGTCGGCGGTTCGAACGAGTTCCTCGTCGGCGGCCGGAACTGCATCCGCTTCCGTTCCGGCGACGCCGACGACTTGGCCGCCGCCGTCCGCCGGGTGGCCGCCGACGCCGACCTGCGCGAGCGCATGGTGGCCGACGGGTTCCGGACCGCCGAGTACTTCGACGTCGACCGGCTCGCCGACGCGTTCGAAGCGTGGCACGACGCGGCGGCGGCGCGGTTCGCCGATGGTCGTCCCCGGTCACGCTCCTTCGACCTCGACGCCGTGACGGCCGACGGCCCGGACGGTCAGGGGACGGGTGGGGCGGCCGTGAGGTAGGTGTCGAGCTCCGCGCTCAACCGCTCGACCCCCGCCCCGTTGAGGTGGAGCGGATCGGAGAAGAGCGACGGCTGCCACACGCCCGGCCGCACGAGCTCGGCCCCCACCTCGCCGGCCAGCTCCGCCAGGACCCAGACGTACTCGTCGTAGTCGGCCGCTCCTTGCGGATGCAGCTCGATGTAGTCCTCCGTGACCGGCACGTCGAGGATCACCACCCTCGCGCCGTTCTCGCGCAGCCGGGTCGCGAGGCGGCGGAGCGCGTCGACCTGCTTCGCGCTGATCTCGAAGCTCCGCAGGGGCTCGCGCCGGAAGAAGTCGCGCACCACCTCGTCGTCCCGGTAGTTCGTGGCCAGCAGGTGGGTCTCCATCCCGCCCGGGCTGATCTCCGTGGCGTTCCGGTCGGGCGCGTCGTAGCCGAAGATCGACTCGAGCGGACGGCGCAGCAGCAACCGGTTGCGCACGAGGGCGGAGCCCTGCGACAGCGCCCACTCGACCTCGTCGAACAACGTCTGGTCGCCGAGGAGGTCCTTCACCGCCGGTGCGTCGAGGAACCGCCCATCGGAGGACTCCAGCCCGATGCCGTTGATGTTGACGTCGCGGCTGCTCACGGCGATCACGACGACCGACGGCTGCAGCGTGAGCTCGACGAGGTAGCGGGACCAGATGTCGACGATGAACGGCGTGGCCCCGATGAGCCCGGCGTTGTAGGCGGGGCGCCCGTCGACGGGCGCCAGGGCCGCCGGATCCACCGACACGTCCATCACCGAGGAACCGAGCAGCACCGTGCCGGCGCCCCCGGCCGCCGCCAGGGCGTCCATCTGCTCGATCTTCTGGGGGTACTCGTCTGTGTCCCACAAAGGCGCCGGAGGCAGCCGGCTCTCGAGCGCCCGCACCGTGCCCTCGGCGACCAGGAGGACGCAGACGACGGTCAGGAGGAGCCGCACCGCCCGCGAGCGCCGCGCGCCGCGGCGCGCCTCGGGGTCGGTGGGAGCAGTCGCGGCGTCGGTGTCCATGGAGCTCAGATCAGAACTGGAAGTAGATGAAGGGAACAGGGACGCCGCCGCTCAGGACGATGAGGGCGACGACGGCGGAGCCGATCCCCACGTCGCGCAGCAGGGGGCGGCGGTCGACCACGATCGGGCCGAGCCGGCGCACGCGCCGCTGCAGGAGATCGATGGTGAGCGTCGCGGCCAGCCCGACGACGACGACGAGCGCGTCGTCGAGGTTCACGGCGCCGCTCCGGAACTCGAGGAGCCCCTGCGCGTAGGACCGGGCGGCGTCGAACGACGGCGCCCGGAACACGATCCACAGCGCGGTCACGAGGTGGAAGGTCAGCAGCCGTGAGAGGAGCGCCGTGGTGCCCGCGTCGTCCGGCGCGGCGAGATCCCGCCCCGCCCGGCGCCTCGACCAGTAGCGATGGGCGCCCAGGGCCACGCCGTGCAGGCCACCCCAGATGACAAAGGTCCACGACGCGCCGTGCCAGAGACCGCCGATCAGCATCACGAGGAAGAGGTTGCGGTAGGTGGCGAGCTCGGATCCCCGGTTCCCGCCGAGCGGCAGGTACAGGTAGTCCCGAAGCCAGTTCGACAGCGAGATGTGCCACCGCCGCCAGAACTCGGTGATGTTCCGGGAGAGGTAGGGCTCGGTGAAGTTCAGCGGCAGCTCCACGCCGAGCAGGCGCGCCGACCCGCGGGCGATGTCGGAGTAGCCCGAGAAGTCGCCGTAGATCTGCAAGGAGAACGCGTACGCGCCGAGGAGCAGCGACACCGAGCTGGCCTGGCCGGGGATCGCGAACGCACTGTTGGCCACACCTGCGACACCGTCGGCGATGACGACCTTCTTGAACAACCCGAGGAGGATGAGGAAGAGCGCGCTCCGTCGCTGCTCGCGGTCGGGAGCGACGCGGTCGTTCTCGAACTGGGGCAGCTGGAGCGTCGCCCGGCCGATCGGGCCGGCCACGAGCTGCGGGAAGAAGGCGACGAAGACGCTGTAGTCGAGGAGGTTCTTCGTCGAGCGGATGTGGCCCCGGTAGACGTCGAACACGTAGCTGATGCCGTGGAACGTGTAGAAGCTGATCCCGATCGGGAGCAGGACCCGTAGCGCGGGGGCCGTGTAGTCGAGGCCGAGGCGCGACAACACGCGCTGCAAGGAGTCGACGAAGAAGTTCAGGTACTTGAAGACACCGAGGATCCCCAGGTTGACCACGAGGCTGGCGATGAGCCACTTCGTGCGGGGCCCTCCCTCCGGCGTCCGGTCGAGGGCGAGCCCGAACCAGTAGTCGAGCACCGTGGACAGCACCAGGAGCCCGAGGAACCGCCAGTCGAACGCGGCGTAGAAGATGTACGACGCGACGAGCAGTAGGGCGTTCTGCCCGCGGCGCCGGAGGCGCCAGTACAAGACCAGCACCAGCGGCAGGAACAGCGCGTACTGCAACGAGTTGAAGACCACGCGCCCCTCAGCTTCTCGTCTCGCAGCGGTTCACCGGTAGTTCAACGGCGCGCCGCCCCGGTCCTTGTGGGCCACTCGACGGCCTCGCCGCGGTACAGGGCCTCGACGTACGGAGCGAGGCCGGTGCGCCACTCGAACCGGGCGACCGACGACCGGCACGCGTCGGCGGTTTCCGGGGCCCGAGCGAGGGCGATGGCTCGCAGGCAGGCGGCGGCGAGGCCGGCCGGGTCGCCGGGCTCGCAGATCTCGCCGGTGACGCCCTCGGTGACGAGCTCCTGAGGAGCGCCGTCGGTGGTGACGACGAGCGGCGTCCCGCAGGCGAGCGACTCGATGAGCGCCATCCCGAACGAGTCGGCCACCGAGGGGAGGCAGGTCGTCCAGGCGGTGCCGTACCGGTCGCCCTGCCCCGAGGCGTCCCCGACGCCGAGCACCTCGGTCCGGGCGCGCGCCTCGACCGAGGCGGCGTCGAGGAAGGGCACCGGGTCGCCCGGCCCGCTGAGCCACAGGCGAACGTCGGGCTCGCGCTCGGCCACGATCGGCAGCGCGGCCAGCAGCGTCGGGATCCCCTTGCGGGGCTCGTCCAGCGCCCCGGAGAACAGGAGCGTCGGGTGCTCAGCGCGCGTCGCCGCCGGGGCGAAGCCCTCGAGTGAGACGCCGCCGGGGATCACCACGCCGTCGTGGCGGCCGTACTCGCGCGGCAGGTAGTCGAGCGCGTACCGGGACATGCACGAGTAGACGTCGATGCCCTTGACCACGCGCTCCACGGCGCGGGCCTCGTTCGGACCGACGCTGTCCCAGTAAGAACGCGACGGCAGCCCGAGGTCGGTGATCACGGTCCGTCGGCGGGGGTGCACGCGGGCGGCCCGGATGGACGCCAGGGCGTCGCGCCGCCCCATCGAGTGGACGACGTCGTAGCGGCCGAGGAGCAGCCGCGGGAGGACCCTTCGACCGAAGTCGGCCTCGTGGCCGTACTGGTCGTCGCGCTTGCGAGGCAGCCGCACGGTGGTCACCCCGTCGAGGACATCGGATCCGGACGCCCAGCCCGACGACAGGATCGTGACCTCGTGGCCCCGTTCGACGAGAGCCGCGCCGAGCTGCTGGATGAACCGTTCGGCGCCGCGCCTGACCTCAGGCCAGCAGAAGGCGTGGGTGAAGGCGATCCGCACCCGGACGAGCGTAGGTGACCTCGCGACCCGCCCTCGCCGACCGGAGCGCCCACCTCCGGCGTCTAACGTTCGCTCCGATGACCCCGGACACCGACCGCCCGCTCAGCGCTCAGGCGATGCAGGAGCGGGTCGACGCCCACCCGTTCTGGTACCACACCATCGACGTGGCGCCCGGCGTCACCACGCCGGGCTGGTTCGACCTGCGGCCCATCGTCGACGAGATGCCGTGGCCCAACGTCCGAGGGAAGCGCTGCCTCGACATCGGCACCTTCGACGGCTACCTCGCGTTCGAGCTCGAGCGACGGGGCGCGGCCGAGGTGGTGGCCGTCGACGTCGAGGATCACCTGCTCTGGGACTGGCCGCCTGACTACCGCGAGGCCGGCCTCGCCCGCGATCCCGGGTTCTCCGGTCCACCGAAGGGCGCCGGGTTCCGCTTGGCCGCCGAGCTGATGGGCTCCAAGGTCGACTGGCGCCCGATCAGCATCTACGACCTCGATCCCGAGGAGATCGGCACGTTCGACGTCGTCGTGTGCGGCAGCCTCCTCCTCCACCTCCGCGACCCGATCCGGGCGCTCGAGGCCGTCCGGCGGGTCACCCGCGGCGTCCTGCTCTCCTCGGAGCAGATCGAGCTGTGGCTGTCGATCCTCGGCCGGGGCCGGCCCTTGTTCACCCTCAACGGGAGCGGCGCCGACTGCCAGTGGTTCAACTTCAACGCCGCCGGCCACAAGCGCGCTCTGTACGCGGCGGGCTTCGAGGTCGAGCGGGTGTCGCGCGCCTACAACGTGCGCTTCAACAAGCATCCGGTCCCCGGACCCTCCGCGGCCACGCGGTTCCGGTCCCTCGCCGTGCGGGCGGTCACCGGGTCGTTCGAACCCGGCGTGCTGCACCGCGCCGCGCTGGCCCGACCTCGGGTCTGACATGCCGGCCACCGATCTCCGGGCGCCCGATGACGGGCAGCTGCGGTCCGACGAGGCCGGCGCGCCGCTGTTCCAGGCGGGCGGCGCCCGGATGCCGGCGTGGGCGATGGCCCGGCCTGCCACGGCGTGAGCCACTCGAGCGAACGCCCCGCTGTCGTCGACACCGCTCGGAGCGCGAGCTGGGCCCGGGGCGGTGTCCCGACCATCGCCGGCCTCGTCACCACCTATGGCCGCAGCGCGTTCCTCCCTGGCCTCGTCGAGGCGCTCGAGGGCCAGGACCTCGACGCAGACGCGTTCGAGTTGGTGCTCGTCGACAACGGTTCCAACGACGACACCTGGCCGGCGCTGGCCGCCCTCGTCACCGCGTCGCCGGCGCGTGCATTGGCGATCCGGCTCGATCGCAACGCGGGGCCCGCCCCGGGGCGCAACGCCGGCGCCGCGTCCGTGCGGGCGCCGCTGATCGCCATCACCGACGACGACTGCCTGCCGACGCCGGGGTGGCTGCGCCACGTGCGCCTGGCGTTCGCCGGCGGCGCCGACGTCGTCCAAGGGGCAGTGCACGCCGACCCCGACGGGATCGATTCGATGGGGCCGTGGGACCACACGATCTGGGTGACCAACCCGACCCCGTTCTTCGAGACCTGCAACGTGTCCTACCGCCGCAGCGCCTTCGACCGGGCCGGCGGCTTCGACGAGGACGACCCCCTGCTGCACCCGCCGAGCGGGCGCGCCTTTGGCGAGGACGCATGCCTGGCCTGGGAGGTCCAGCGCACCGGCGGGAGCGCCGCCTTCGCGCCCCGCGCCCTCGTCTACCACCGGTGCATCCCCGGCACGTACGAGCGCTGGCTGGCCGACCAGCGCCAGCTGGAGCGCTTCCCCGGCCTCGCCCGCCGGAGCCCGCTGGTCGCTCGCTGGCTCTACCTCGGCGTCTTCCTCGATCGCCGGTCGGCCACCTTCGACCTCGCGCTCGCCGGCGTGTCCATGGCGGCCCTGACCCGCCGCCGGTGGCCACTGCTCGCCGTCTGGCCGTGGCTGCGCTCGCGCTGGGCCTACAGCCGGTACCGCGCCGGCGGCTCGCGCCGCGCCGCCCTGCCGCTGCTGCTCCGCCTGACCCGGTCCGACCTGCTCGCCTTCGGGGCGATGGCGCGGGGAAGCGTCAGGTACCGCCGGCTCCTGATCTGAGCGGGCAAGCAGGGAGCCGCCCCACGGTCGTCGAAACCTCAGGCGAGGGAGAGATCCAACACGACGGCTCGGCCACCGATACAGCCGCGCCGTCGAGACAGGGGGTTCTGTGAGGTTCATCGGACGGGCCTGGAGTGCGGCGGCAAAGCTGCGACAGCGGTTCGGCGAGAAGGAGGACTGGGAAGCTGGACGCCTCGAGTGGGTTCGGCGGAACGCCCCGGGCAAGTCGTTCGCCGACATCGGCGGGATGTTCAAGTACGTCGGCGAGATCGCGTTCATGGCCGAGGAGGCCGGCGCCACCGAGGTGACGATGTTCGACGTCGGCGATCCCGACATCATCTGCGAGGGCAACCCCGAGTGGGGCTGGTTCGACAAGAAGCGCGCCGACCGCGGATCGAACGTGCGCTACGTGCAGGGGAACCTCGAGGACCCGGCCGCCGTCGAGCAGATCGGCGTGCACGACGTCGTGTTCTTCTCCGGCGTCCTCTACCACACGCCCAACCCGGTGCTGCAGCTCATGCAGCTGCGGGCGATCACCCGGGAGCTCGCGTTCATCTCGACGCTCACGATCCCCGAGATCCCCGGGTTCCCGCAGGCGTGCACGTTCTACCCGTACCTGGATCCCGCGGCCCGTCGGCCCTACGCCGAGGGCTACCACTGGGCCAGCGACCTGCTCGCCATCGGCCCGTCCACGGACGAGCGACCGATGTACGGCTACGGCAACTGCTGGTGGGGGATCACTCGTTCCGCGCTGGTGGCGATGCTGCGCAGCGCGCGCTTCGAGGTCGTCGAGGAGCGTCGGCTGCCCCTGTCGCCCTGGGTCACCGAGCTGGTCGTCCGGCCCCTGGCGCTCGACCCGCTGCTCCCTCCGGTGACGTACTTCCGGGAGCGAGGCGAGGCGCTGGCGCGGGGAGAGCGGCTGCCGTTCGCCGATTGGTACGACCGGGCCGCCGACCGCTGAGCGGGCGACAGCCCGCTCCGTGCCCGAAGGTACGCTCGCCGCACCATGAGGCCTGCCGTCAACGAGTTCGCCCGAGACGTCGCCGAGCACCTGCCCATCACGAGCCCGCTGGTGGAGATCGGCGCCCGCGCCGCCGAGGGTCAGGCCGACATCGTCGACATGCGGGGGATCTTTGCCGCCGACGAGCACATCGGCTGCGACATCCAGCCCGGGACCGGCGTCGACCGCATCGAGGACGTCCACCACCTCAGCTTCGACGACGACAGCGTCGGCACCGTCATCTGCCTCGAGACGCTCGAGCACGTCGCCGACCCGATCCGCGCCGTCCAGGAGATGCACCGGGTGCTGAAGCCGGGTGGCGTGCTCGCGATCAGCTCGCTGATGTTCTTCCCCATCCACGCCCACCCGTGGGACTATTGGCGGTTCACGCCCGAGGGCTTCGAGCTGCTGCTCGAGCCCTTCGAGTCCCGCCTCGTCGTGGCCCAGGGGTGGGAGCAGCTGCCGGAGGGTGTCTTCGGAGTGGGGGTGAAGGGGCCGTTCGAGCTGTCCGACGACGTCCTCCCCCGGACGGCGAACATCGCCCGGCACTGGGCGGCGGGCAAGCGCGTCGACTTCGGGCCGATGCGGATGTCGGTCCGCGAGCTATGGGGCCACACCCTGCGGTATTCCGGCGAGGGGGCACGCGATCGCGTGCGCGGCCTCCTCAAGCGGAGCTGATCGCGAGCCACGCTCCGGCGTCGGGATCCCACCGCTTCAGCGGACGGGCCGGGTTCCCGACGACGAGCGTCCTGGCCTCGACGTCGGCGGTGACGACGGCGCCGGCCCCGACGTAGGCGTTCTCGCCGAGGGTCACGCCCATGAGGACGGCGCACCCGACCCCGAGGAACGCGCCCCGCCCGATCGAGACCTTCACCGGTGGCGCCATCGGCTGATCCATGACCGGCACCGTCGGGTCCTGGTAGCCGTGGTAGGTGTCGCCGATGTACACGCGCGTGGCGATCAGCACGTCGGGGCCGATGTCGATCTCACCGACGCAGGCGATGTGGGACTGCACGCCGATCCGGGTGCGGTCGCCGATCGTGAGCCTCGGCGTGACGCCCGGCACGGCCGCCACGACCGAGAGGAACGAGTTCTCGAGGATGGTGACGTCATCACCGAGGAAGATCGCCTCCGGCGTCGTGACCCGGGCCGGCGGCACGAGCCAGGTGTTGCGCCCGTACGCCCCGAAGCGGCCCGGCGCAGGCGGGACGTGGTCCCTGGCGGTGGCGGCGGCGAGCAGGCGCGTCCTGCGCTCATCGGCGACGCGCTGGCGAGCGCCGGCCGCACGGTCGCGCAGGCGGCTCACGACGACGGCCGACCGGCGTAGCCGGGAGCAGCGTGGGCCGGGTTGCCGTACACGATCGAGCCGGGGCTGACGTCGTCGAGCACGACGGCCCCTTCGCCGACGAACGCGCCGGCGCCGACCGTGACGCCGGGCCCCACGACGCAGCCCCACCCCAGGTAGGCGCCGGCCTCGACGAGCACCGGCGCCGCCGTCGGCGGCTCGACCCCGGGCGGGGCGGTGAGACCCGCCCACGAGTCGGTGATGGTGACGTAGTCCGACGTCGACACCCCCGGGCCGAGGGTGACCTGCCGGCGGCAGATGATCTCGACGCCCTTGGCCAGGCGGCAGCGGTCGCCGAGCACCAACCGGGCACCGTTCGCCGCGTCGACGAGGAGCCCGCTGTCCTCGAGCACGATGACGCTGTCGCCCACCTCGATCGCGCCGGCGCCCTCGATCCGCACCGGCGGCACGACCCAGGCGCCGTCACCGAAGCGGGCAAAGGCGCGGGGCGGTGGCGCGAGGCGGTCGGACGCGACGCGCAGCGCGGTGCGTTTCGGCGACCGCCAGGTCCGCACGAGCTCACGGCACGACTGCAGGCGCCCGTCGAGGCGCAGCCTCACGCCCGAACTCGTGCGATCGCCTGCACCACCGCCCCGAGACCGGCCCGGCCCGACGCCGCCTCGAGCGTCCGCAGCACCTTCCAACCGGTTGCGGTCGGGGCCAGGACCTCCTGACCCTCTCGTTGCCCCCGCCGGGCCAGACGTTTGAAGATCGGCAGTGCTCGCTGCATCCCGAGATCGGCGAGCGCTTCGCCCATCGTCTGTTCTTCCCAGAGGAACCCCGTGGTCGAGACGTGGACCAGCTCGGCGCCGCCGCGCTCGATCGTCCGCCGGAGCGTCTTGGGCGTGTAGTGCGCGAGGTGCTCGAGCGGCCGCCACGAGTTCCAACGATCGCCGTCCGCACGTCGAGCGAGGCTGTTCCAGTTCGGTACCTCGAAGAGCACGTGTCCGCCCGGACGGGCCCACCGTGAGAGCAGCGCCACGAACTCCGCGGCGTTCGGCATGTGCTCCACCACGTGGAACGCCGAAACGAGGTCGAAGCTCCGCTCCGGCAGACCGGATTCCTCCAGGCGGACGCAACGGACGTCGAGCCCGCGCTCGGTCGCCAACGCGACGGACTCGGCCACGAGCTCGACGCCGGTGACGGTCCAGCCCCGTCCGGCCGCGACGGCGAGCAGGTCTCCCGTGCCGCAGCCGATGTCGAGGATCGAACCCGGCCTCCCGAGCACCTTCTCGATCTTCGCCATCCGCGCGTGGGCGGCGAACTCCAGGTACCGCCTGAACAACGGGTCGAGCACGTCCGGGGGTCCGAACTCGCACCCCCCGGTCATGTAGCCGTCGACATACACCAGATCGGGGTCGAGGTACTCGGCTGCGTACACGAGCCCGCAGTCGGTGCAGCGCCGGAGCGGGTGGCTCGTCGTCCCGCACGATTTCGATCCAGCTCCTCCACAGCTCGGGCAGGCGTCAAGCGAGAGGGTCTTCATGCGGACGACAGTACGCGGTCACGACGCAAGACCAGTACGGGTCCGCGCGGCTCGGGACTCGACCCTGCGGCGCAGCGCGTCGAACGCCCCCGTGACCGTCACTGCCCCGGCCAGCAGCAGGAACACGTCGATCGGCGCCCGGAGGCGGGCGTCGCCGAGGAAGAGCGCGGTCCCGGCCCACAGCAAGGCCGGGGCCAACCACAACGCCACGGGGGCCCGCCGGGTCATCGGGAGGGCGAGGCTCGCGAGGGCGAGCAGCGACAGCAGCCAGAACGACACCATCGCCACAGCGGCTGTCTGCCTGCCGTAGCCGCTCTGGGAGGCGACGGTGGCACTGAGGTCGAGACCCGGCAGCTCGAGCATCCGCACCGAGTTCCAGAACTCGGCCTGGATGGGGGCGGTCGGGTGGTCGGCGAGGAACTCGAACCCCTCGCGCCGCAGCTCGGCGCCGAGGCCGACCTCGTCCAACGACTCGTCGGCGAACAGCGGCGCCAGCTCGGGCACGCCGTTCGGGGGGCGGAACTGGTAGCGGTTCGGGAAGGCGGCCGTCGCCGCTTGGTCGTTGTAGACGCCGGCCACGTTGAAGCCGTCGATCGTGCTGATCGGCACGAGGCTGTCCATCACGACGAGGTTCCGGATCTCCCACGGCAGCACCGTCACGACCAGGGCGGCGAGGAGCAACGCCCCACGACGGATCGCCCGTCGCCGGTCGGAGCCGGACTGCCGCCAGGCGACGACGAGGAGGAGCAAGGGCAGCACCAGCACGGCGCTGTTGGGGCGGGCCAGCATCCCGAGCCCGGCACACAGACCGGCGAGCGCGCTCCACCGGCCGGCCGACGGACCCCCGTCGCGGGCGCACAGCGTCGCCAGCACCGACCCGAGCATGAGCGGGATGAGGATCGACTCGGACATCACCGAAACCGTGGCCAGCGTCAGCGGCGGGTACACCGCAGCCATCGCCGCCGCGACCAGCGCCACCCGGCGATCGAAGAGCCGGCGGGCCACCAGCCACACGAGCACGACGGTGGCGGCACCGAGCAACGCCTGCAGCAGGCGGGCAGCCAGGATCGAGTCGCCGGTCAACCAGTAGACGGCCCCCAGGAACATCGGGTACAGCGGCGGCCTGAACGCGGTCGGGCCGCCGGACGGCGACAGCAAGGCGGGGCCGAACACCTCGCCATCGGCGACCAGGCGCCCGAGGCGGTCGTAGTCGGTCGGGTCGTTGCCGAGCACGAGGAAGCGCGTCGCCATGACGGTGCGGGCTCGCACGAGGAAGCCGATCGCGACGATCGGGATCAGCAGGCGGTGGTCCGTCGTCCACTCCCCGCGCCAGATCCGCCGGAACCCGCCCGCCTCGTCGACACCGGTCCGGACGCGACGGCGCCCCCCGCCCGACGAGGTGCCGGCCCACCCGCGCCGGAGACGAAGGGCCGGGCGCTCGATCACCGCGTAGCTGATCGCCGCGACCGCCAGCGAGGCCACCAGGGAAGGGACGAGGAGGCGCGGGAACGACCCGCTGATCACGCTGCGCCCGTTGAGGGCCTCGATGATCGGGACGTGCCAGATGTAGAGGCTGTAGCTGGCGACGCCGACGAGGGCGAGCGGCCGCAGGTCGAGCAGCCGGACGAGCGGCCCGTCCCGGAGCCGCAGCACGACGGCGCCGACGGTCAGGAACGACGCGACGGCCGTGAGCGGCACCGCGAGGTCGAAGTCCCACGTGATGAGCGCCCACACGCCGGCGGCGACGACGAGCCACCCGTCGGCGGCGGCCAGCCGCCCTCGGAGCCACCGGGGTGGCCGCTCCGACCACGCGGTCTCGAGGAGGGCGAGCACCATCCCGGGGACGAACCCGAAGAACGTGGCCGGCAGCGAGTACTGCCAGATCACCGTCGGGTCGGGATCCAGGCGACGGAACACGACGCTCGGCACTGCGAGGGCGAGGAGGATCCCGATGGCGACGTTGCGGCGCTGCCGGGACACGGCGGCGATGCCCCACGCCAGGAGCGGCAGCAACAGGTAGAAGTGCAGCTCGACGACCACCGACCAGATCGGCGGGTTGACGGTCTGGGCCGTCGCCGTCGAGAACCCCTCGGCGAAGAGCGTGAAGCGCCACCACTGCGAGAGCGACCCGCCGTCCTCGGTGAAGACCAGCAGCACCGCGACGGCCACCCAGTAGAGAGGCAAGATCCGGACCGCCCGGTTGCGGGCGTAGTTGCGCAAGTCGATGGGCCGCCCGCCGCCGAAGTCGCGCCGGGCGAACGGTCGGTAGATCAAGTAGCCGGACAACGCGAAGAAGAGCTGCACCCCCAACCCGCCGCCGGTGACCGCCCGATGGAGCCACGTGTCGGAGCGGTCGGCGCCGAAGCCGCCTGCGTAGAGCCAGGCGTGGGACACGAGCACGCCGAGCGCCGCCACCGCCCGCAGCGACTCCACCCGTGCCGATCTGCGTTCGCCGGCCTGGACGACCTCCGCGCCGGTCGAGACGTCGTCGCCCGCCGACGGCGCTTCGACGCCGCCGGTGTCGATCGACGGCGGTCGCCGGTCCACGGGCGCGGGGTCCACGGGGGCGGGTTCGGCGCGCAGGGGCGCCTCCCGCCGCCGCTCCCTGGACGCGGGCGGCTCAGCCATCGGCCCGCCCTGTGGCCCGTTCGAGCACGTCGTGCCACCCGGCCGCGGTTCGAGCCCAGGTGAACCCCTCGGCGTGGTGGCGAACCGCTCGACCGAGCTCGGCGCGTTCGTCCTCGTCGAGCGCCAGCACCGAAGCGAGCCCGCCCTCCACGTCGTCGACGGTCGGGGCCACGACCGTCCCGACATCGCCGACCACCTCCGGCAACGAACCCCGATCGGAGACGATGACGGGCGTGCCGCACGCCATGGCCTCGAGCGGCGTCATCCCGAAGCCCTCCATCAGGCTGGGGAGGCAGAGGACGTCGGCACCCGCCATGATCCCTGCCAGCTCCTCGTCGGACGGCGCCACCACTCGCACCAGGCGGCCCGCGGCGCCGGGCAGCGGAGCGGTCAGCGCCTCGACGATCGCTTGACCGTCGGCGCGGTCGGCCGGAGGGCCACCGACGACGACGAGCCCGTGCGGGTAGCCCCGCTCGATCAGTCGGACCATGGCCTCTCGCAGGACGCCCAGGTTCTTCCGCGGGTGGAGCTGGGAGACGAACAGCACGTACGGCCGACCGTCCGACCACCCGGCCCGCTGCAGGACGCTCTCGGCGCGGTCGGCCCCAGGGTTGAACGTGGCGAGGTCGACGCCGTGGGGGACGACGTGGATGGCGTCCGGGTCGACCGCGTAGCGCTCGACGAGCTGCGTCTTGGTGGAGGCGGACGGCACGATCGTCGCGGTCGCGTCGCGCACGCCCTCGCCGGTCATCCTGTCGATCGCGTCGAGGAACTCCGGGTCCAGGAGGGCGCTGAGCTCCGGCGTACCCCACCCCGCGTCGTGGGCAAGGACAACCCGAGGAGCGTCGACCGCCAGCGAACCCTGGTGGCCGTCGGAGAGCCACACGTCCGGCGCGGCCTGGCGCCGGAGCCGGCGGCGTCCGTCGCTGCCTCCCGGCAGGATCGAACAACGCGCCGCCAGCTGCTGCAGCACCTGTCGCCACACGTTGCCGTGCCCGCTCCGGCCACCGATCCGGGTCAGGTCCGCCGGCACCCCGACGCGGAGCTCGCGCCCGCCCAAGCGCTACGCCTCGTCCGGCGCGCGAGCATCCAGCAGCAGGCTGGCGTGGTCGGTCATCTCGGTGCCGTCGAGCTCGATCGACGCACCGAGGTCGGCGACGCCGGCGGTGCCCAACGGCGGCGCGAGGTACAGCAGGGTGCCCTCGCTCTCCCGCAGCAGGAAGTCGCGGCCGTGCAGGTCGGCGATCGAGACCAGCAGGCGGTAGGTGCCGCCGCCGAGCCGGGGCTCGAACTTGATCGACGCGTCGATCTCGTCGCCCGGCCCGAACCGGCGGTGCGACCGGCCGATCTCCGTCTTCATCTCGTAGGCGAGCGTGCCGTCCTGGGCCACGACGTAGAAGAGGAGCTGGGGGCTGTCGACCGGCCGCTCGAAGCGGAGCCGGAGGCGGTAGTCGAGGGGTGTGCGCTGCTCGCCGTGGTGGACCTGCTGCCCCGACGGGTCGAGCAGGGCCCGCTCCAGCACGGTGACACCACCGCCCGACCCCGCCTCGTGGCCCTCGATGCTCAGGAGCTCGTGGTGGCGGGCGATCACCGCCTCGGCCTCGGAATCCAGCTCCAACGCGCCGTGCCGGAAGAGCAGCACGCGAGGGCAGAGGAGTCGGATGGCGTGCATCGAGTGGCTGACGATGAGCACCGTCGCGCCCTCGGACTTGAGGGCCCGCATCCGTTCGAAGCACTTGAGCTGGAAGGCGATGTCGCCCACGGCGAGCACCTCGTCGACCAGGAGGACGCTCGGACGCACGTGCACCGCCACGGCGAAGCCGAGGCGCATGAACATGCCCGACGAGTAGAACTTCACCGGGGTGTCGATGAAGCCCTCGAGCTCGGCGAAGTCGAGGATCGCGTCGAAGCGGGCGTCGACCTCAGCGCGGGTCAGGCCGAGCAGCATGCCGTTGACGTAGACGTTCTCCCGACCCGACATCTCCTGGTGGAAGCCCACCCCGACGCCGATGAGGGGAGCGACGCGTCCCTGGATGCGGATCTGGCCCGTGGACGGCTGGCTGACGCCGGCCAGCATCCGCAGGAGCGTCGTCTTCCCCGCGCCGTTGCGGCCGAGGATGCCGACGGTCTCGCCGGGGTCGATGCGCAGGTCGACGTCTCGCACCGCCCACAGCTCCCTGCGGTCGACGCGGCGGAACGGCATCAGCGACTTGAGCAGCATCGCCCGCTCGTTGACCTGCCAGTAGCGCTTGCCGACGCCGCTGAGCTGGATGGCCGGTTCGCTCGTCACAGGTAGTCGACGAAGAGGCGGTCGTGGCGCCGCTGGCCCTCCACCCCGGCGAGCGCGAGCGCGACCGTGGCGACGATCGACACGACGACGGGGCGGACCCACGCCTCGTCGCCGCCCAACGTGGCCATGTGGATGAGCGTGACGATGCCGGTCAAGGGGTTGAGGTCGATCCAGGGTGCGAGGCCACCGAGCAGCTCCTTGGGATACAGGATGGGCGTCACGTACAGCCACATCAGCAGGGCGGCCTGGACGAGGAACTTGACGTCGCGGAAGTAGACGTGGAGCGCGGAGACGACCATGGACAGGGCGATCGTGAAGCCGACGAGCAGGGCGGTCGCCGGTACGAGGAGCATTATGCGGGGACCGATGGTCACGCCCAGGAACGGCAACGCCACGATCAACACGACCATCGAGACGCACAGGCCCACGAGGTTGGCGACGCCCGGCACCAGGACGAGCAGCACGCGCGGGAACCAGACCTTGTCGGTGAGGCCGGCGCCATCGACGATGGACGTGACCCCGGCCGCCATGGTGCCGCTGAAGTACGAGAACGCGAGGACGCCGCCGAACACGTAGGCACCGAAACCCTCGGCGCCGCCGAACCGGACGATCTTCGAGAACACGACGGCCAGGACGACGCCTTGCAGCACCGGGACGGCGACGGCCCACAGCACGCCGAGCGACGCCCGCTTGTACCGCGTCTGGAAATCCTTCTGCGCCAGCATCGCGAAGACCTCGCGGTGCGCCCAGACGTCGGCAGCCCACACACGGCGGCTGGCCGGTCGCGGCTCCAGCACGAGGAGCCCGGGGTTCGCGGTGCTGCCCTCAGTCATCACGCTCATCCCGGACGTCACTCATCCCTCGCTGCCCAGCCTCCCGGGGCAGACATGATAGTTGGCTGCCGGGGCCGCAACTGGACAGAGCCACGCGATCCGGCGGCCTCCGTGCGCGCTCACCCGTGGCGGAGCGACCAGTCGTAGCCGATGTCCTCGGCGAACGGGTCCTTGCGCTCGATCTCGTCGGGGCGATGGGGCACGGTGGAGCAGTTGGCGACGAGCGCCGGGTTGGCCCCCTCGCCCTTGAACCCGTTCCAGACGTGGGGCGGGATCGTGACCAGCACGTAGTTCAGCTCGCCCACGTGCAGCTCGACGAGGTTGCCGTTCGTCGGCGAGCCCGGCCGGTCGTCGTAGCAGACGAGCTTGACCATCCCCACCGGCACGGCGTAGTTGAGCGTCATCTCCGTGTGCAGGTGCCAGGCCTTGATGGCGCCCGGGTACACCATCGAGAAGTAGATCTCGCCGAAGCGCTCGAAGGTGGGGCTGTCCTCGCGCAGCATGTGGAACACGGCGCCCCGCTCGTCGGGGATCCGCCGCAGGGGGGTCACGACGAGCCCCTCGATCTCACTCATGTCGGCAGGGCTCCCGTGGTGGTGGGGTGGGCGAGGCAGAGGGCGATGATGTCGTCGATCGCGTCGCTGATCGGCACCTCGGCCACGAGGCCGCGGGCGGCGAGCCGACCGGGATCGACGCGGTACGGCGCCGGGTCGGGGCCGGTGGGCGCCGGCGCCTGCAGCACAGGCCGGGAGCCGGTGGAGGCCTCGACCCTGTCCTGCACGAGCTCGGCCAGCGCCCTGACGGTGATGGCCCGGCCCGAGGCGACGTTGTAGGTGCCCGCCGGCACCGCCTCCGGATCGGTGGCGGCCACCACGATGCGGGCGACGTCGTCCAGCGCGATGAAGTCGCGCCACTGCTGGCCGCTCGACTGGAGCACCACGGCGCCCGTGCTCGTGGCCGTGCGGCAGAGGTCGGCCGCCACGAGCGTCCAGCGGTTGACGTCCGGGTGCACGGGCGCGCCGACCGCGTTGGTGAGCCGCAGCACGACGGCATCGGGCGTCGCCGCGACGAGGTGCTCGACCGCCAGCCGGGCGATGGCGTAGATCGAGCGGGGCGCGGGCGGCACCTCCTCGTCGATGACGGCGGCGCCCACGAGTTGGGCGCCGTACACGTGGACCGTCGACACGTAGACGATGCGCCCGACCCTGGCCCGGGCCGCGGCCCGGACCAACCGGTGGCCGGCGAGGACCGTCTCGGTGAGGGCCCGGTCGGGTTCGGCCGCGGCGACGACCTCGTTGTGCCCGGCGAGGTGGATGACGGTGTCGACCCCAGCGAGGGCCTCGGCCACGCGCTCGACCGGGTCGAGCAGGTCGACCTCGACCTGGCGGGCGTCGTCCAGCCACGTCACCGGCGCTCGCACCAGCGCCGCCGGCGAGCGGTCGGCGAGCTCGGCGATGATCCGGCTCCCGAGGAATCCGGTGGCGCCGGTGACCGCGATCGAACCCGAGCGCTGGGCGCTCGGTGTCACCGGGCGGCCCCGAGGTATGAGCGGTACCACGCCACCGTCTCGTCGAGCGCGTCCTCGACGGACAGCGTCGGCGACCAGCCCAGCACCTTCCGCGCCTTCTCGGCGGAGAGGAACTGGCTGTCGATCTCGTGGGTGGCCGTGGCCTGCACGTCGGGCTCGAGGTCGGTACCGGCCGCCCCCTGGAGCATGGCGACGAGCTCGAGGACGTTGAGCGGCGTCTCGGTGGAGAAGTTGAAGGCCTCGCCGATGACGGCCGGGTCGGACGCCATCGCCTCGACCAGCATCAGGTAGGCGAGGGCGCCGTCGACGACGTACAGGTAGTCGCGCACCATCGTGCCGTCGGAGCGGATCACCGGCCGCTCGCCGCGCAGCAGCGAGCGGATCGTGCCCGGCACCAGCCGCTCCCAGTTGCGGTCGCCGGGACCGAAGAAGTTGCCGCACCGCGTGATCGACACGGGCACGTCGAACGTGCGCTGGAAGCTCTGCGACACGAGGTCGGCGCACGCCTTGGAGACGTCGTAGGGGTTGACGGCGAGGAGCGGCATCTCCTCGTCGTAGGGCAGCACCGGCTGGGCGCCGTAGGCCTTGTCGCTGCTGGCCGTGACGACCTGCTCCAGCCGAGGCGAGCGGCGGGCGGCGTCGAGCACCGCCCACGTCCCGGCCACGTTCGCCTCGAGCGTGGACACGGGGTTGCGGTTGGCCACGCCGACCTGGCTCTGGGCGGCGAGGTGGAACAGCGAGCGCACCTCGTACTCGCCGAGCAGGCGCTCGACGGCCGCTTGGTCCTCCACCGCACCACGGACGCTTGCCACCTTGCCGACCCAGCGTTCGGCGATCGGCGACGGCGCGACCTCGTCGCGGGTGAGCACGACCACTTGGGCGCCGAGGTCCACGAGCAGCGCGGTGAGGTGCGAGCCGAGGAAGCCGGTGGCCCCCGTGACGGCGACAGGGCGGTCCCGCCAGAACGACGGATCGGGCTCCCAGGCTTTCGACGAATCGACCATCACCGACAATCTCGCACATCCCGGGATGTCGGGAGGCAGCCCGAGGTCTGCGAAACTTCGCCGCAATGGTGCTCGGGCGGAGGCGACGACGACGAGGGGCGGGCCACACCGGCCACCGGCGCCGATCCCACGTCCGCGTTCTCCTGTGGGGTGTGGGGTCGCTGTTCGGGATCCTCCTCGTGCTCGCTGCGTTCGCCGCCTTTCGGCTGGTGAACGTGTCCCGCGACCTCAACGACGCTGCCGACCTGCTCACGACGGCCCGATCGAACGTCGAGCTCGGCCAGCTGGGCCAGGCCCGCGCCGAGCTCGCCGAGGCCCAGGCGCTGCTCACCCGATCGAACTCGGGGCTGTACCAGAACGTGGCGCTCGACCTGGTCGGCGCCTTCCCGGTCGCCCGCGAGAACCTGCGGGCGTTGCGGGAGACGGTCGGCCTCGCGCTGCGCCTGACCGACGGCGCCAACCGGATCCTCGCCGTCACGCGCTCCTTGGAAGCCACCGACGGCTCCCTCGAGGTGCCGTTGCTCGGTGGCATGGTCCCGCTGCCCGCCGTCCGAGACACCCAGGAAGCCGTCCAGGCCTTGGCCGAGGGGCTCCCCGGCCCCCGGTACGAACCGGAGACGGCGTTCCTGGTCGGGTCCGTGGCCCGCGCCCAGGACCTCGTCTTCGCCGAGGCCGAGGGACTCCGTCCCCGGCTCGACACGGTCGGCCGCGGCCTCGAGCTCCTCGGCAGCCTGGCTGGGGCGACCGGCCCGCAGCGCTTCCTCATCGCAGTGGCGAACACCGCCGAGATGCGGGGCGCCGGGGGGATGATCCTCTCCTACGGCATCCTCGAGGCCTCGAACGGCGTGTTCACGCTCGGCGAGTTCGGCGGCATCGACGACCTGGCGCTCGAAGGCGAGGTGGACGCGGACTTCCTGACGGTGCCCGAGGACTACCTCGCCCGCTGGGACGGGCTGCAGCCGACCCGCCTGTGGCGGAACACAACCCTCCACCCGGACCTGGCCTTCAACGCCCCGATCATGGAGGTGATGTTCTCGGTGAAGACCGGCCTCCTGCTCGACGGCGTCATCCAGATCGACCCCGCCGGACTGGCGGCGATCCTCGCCGGGACCGGACCGGTGCAGGTCGAGGGGCTCGGCCAGGTCGACGCCACCAACGTCGTAGACCTCACGTTGAACCGGGCGTACATCGACTTCCCGGACCGCGACCAGCGCCAGGAGCTGCTCGGCGACGTCGCCGAAGCAACGTTCGACGCCCTGGTCGGTGGGCAGTTCGGCTCGCTGCGGCCGTTCGGTGAGGCGCTGTTCGCGACGGCCCAGGAACGCCACATCGCCATCTTCCTCAACAGCTTCCAGGCCCAGAGGATCGCCTCGACGTTCGGCGCGACGGCGGATCTGCCGCCGCCCGACGCCGTCGACCACGCCATCCTCACCGTCCAGAACTTCTCGAAGAACAAGCTCGACTACTACCTCGACACGTCGCTGTCGCTCGTCGGCACCCGTCGGGGCGGCCAGCTGGGATCGATGGTCGCGACCGTGACCGTGACGAACACGGCCCCGGCCGACGGCGCCGCCGACTACGTGTTCGGGCCGAACGCCGAAGGGGAGACCGCCGGCCTCTACCGCGGCGTCGTCTCGCTCTACCTCCCGACGGGGACCACGCTCGTGGGCAGCAGCGGCGAGTCGGCCGGACTGGCCGGGATCACGAGCGAGGCCGGCCGCACCGTCGTCGGGTTCAACGTCGACGTCCCCGCGGGCCAGACCCGCACCGTGGTCCTCGACCTCGCCATGGCGCCCCGCCCGGCCGGGCCCTACGAGCTGACGCTCGTACCCGTACCCCGGGTCCGGCCCACCGTCGTTTCCGTCGACGTCGACACCGGGAACGGCGCCGCGGTGCACCGCGACCCGGCCCCGCTGCCCCGGCTCGAGGTGCTCCGAGAAGGACAGTGACGATCGGCGGCGAAATGACCACGGCGAGCGGTCAAGACGTAATCGGTACGAAACGCCCGCGCTCTCCCCGATGTCGTATCATGCGCTCCAGCGTTCGATCGGCGGCCGGACCCGGGCGGAGAACTCGAACGAAGGAGCTGGGATGGCAGAGATCGGATCGTCGGTGCGGAAGCGGCGGCGGCCCGCGCCCGCGGGGCGGATGCGGGCGTTCCTCGCACTCCTGCTCGTCGCCACGGCCGTGCCCCTCATGGCGGCGGGCGCCGCCGCCCAGGCGTGCGACCCGGCCTACGGCTGCTTCCCGCCCACCACCGTCACGACCCCGACGCCCATCTGCACGCACAACGGCGATCTGGTGAGCGGCGGCGAGTCCCTCGTGGCCACCGTCACCAACGCCCCCGCCGGGGTCACCCTGCAGATCACGGTCGCCGGCGTCGTCTCCGGGAGCGGCACCACCAACGCCTCCGGCCAGGCCGGCATCCCCTTCACGGTGCCGTCCGGCCTCGGTGCCGGCCAGCACCAGGTGTTCGCGGTCGGCGGCGGGATCTCGGTGAACTGCGGCCCGCTCACCGTCACCGCCGTCCTCGGCGGGGGCCAGACCCCGACGCCCACCACCGCTGGTAGCGGCGGCGGCGGTCCGGGGGGCGGCGGCGGCAC
>JACDCH010000629.1 GCA_013694495.1 Acidimicrobiia bacterium
CCCCCCCCCCCCCCCCCCCCCCCCGCTAAAGGTGGGCCCCGTAGAGGTTCTGGTCGAGCCCCCCTGCGGAGAAGCACGGGTCGTCGGGCGTGGGGCTCGAGTAGCTGCGGGGCGCCTCGTCGAGCGGTGACCACGCGCACGGCAGGTACACGTCGTTGCCGTCGGGGTCGGACGGGTTGCGGGCGTCGACACCGGTGACGACGTCGCGGTTGTCGGTCCACACGACAAACACTCGGCCACCGGCCGCTGCCACGCCGGTGTAGTCGCCGTTGAAGGCGACGCGGCCCGCCTCGTACACCTCGAGGTTGGCATTGGTGGTGCGGTTCGACACCCGCCGCTCGCTCTACGTGACGCCGCCGTCTCGGGACTGGGCCGCCCATGTGTCGATGTACGGGGCCACCGTGCGCCCGTCGAGCGTGTTGCCCTGCGGACGGTCGGCGTCGTAACTCGGATCCGCGCGCGAGTCCATGAACGTGACCGTGATGACGCCGCGGTCCGACACCGCCTCGACCCGGTCCTGGTGTCCCACCGCCACGTCGTCGAGGGTGCGGGCCGGCGCGACGAACGACGCGCCGTCGAGCGATGAGCGCACGAACACCTTGCTCTGCCCTGCGCCCCGCCGCCCGTTCCAGAAGACGTGGACGCCGACCGTGTCGGCCACGACGACCGCGTTGCTGCCGTCGTCCATGGCCGTGTACGGGGTGTCGCAGGCGAAGTAGCCGTCGCCGCACACGCCCGGGTTCTCGCTCTGGATGCCGGTCGTGTAGCGGGCGTGGTTGAAGTCCCGGATTCGGTCGACCAACACAGGCGGGCCGAAGGTGACCCCACCGTCGTGAGAGCTGGCCAGCAGCACCGCGTCCATGCCGCCGACCGCCGTCGACACCTGCTCGAGCGGACCGGTCTGGCCGATGTTGCGCGTCACGACGTGCACGGCGCCGTCCGGCCCGACGGCGACGTCGCTCGAGTACGGCACACCGGCCGGGGGCATCACCGGCACCGGCGGGCTCCAGGTGCGGCCGTGGTCAGCCGAGCGCGAGAGCATCGTCAGCGACATCGGCACCGCCTGCTCGGGCAGCGGATCGACCTGGGCGTAGAGCACGAACAGGTTCCACGTCACGTACACCCTGCCGTCGTGGGCCCCGCCCGTGCGGTCGACCCCGATCGAGCCCCACAAACCGAAGCCCTCGTCCACCCCCGAAACCGACGGGGGGCTCAGCGTGGAGAGCAGCACGGTGTAGCGATACGTGGCGCCATGGTCGTCGTAGACGGCGACGAAGTTGCGGCAGCTCGATTGCCTCGGCCGGCTGCACGCGATGAAGGCGTAGAACAGCCGGCCCGTGCTGTCGAAGGCGAGGGCGTGCTCGGCCGTCTGGCGCATGCCGTGCGCCGGTGACTCCAGTCCGGCCGGCGACGTGTCGCCCGGGTAGCCGGGGACGACGGAGGCCCGGAAGCTCCGCCCTCCGTCGGTCGAGCGGTAGATGCCGGCCCAGCCGAGGTCGAAGTAGCCCAGCGAAACCGACAGGTCGGGGCAGACGGTCTGGCCGCCCACCACGACGACCTCCGGCGCGCTCGGGTCGAGAGCCACACCCGCCTCGGCCTGGGGACGACGGCCGGTCGAGCAGCGCTCGAGCACGGCATCGGTGCCGCCATCGGACCGCACGAACGACCCGGCCCGGTTGTCCGGAGTGATGCGCACGTTGGCCGGCGGTCGACGCTCCGCCCCTGCCCTCGCCACCTGCGGCGTCGCCACCATCAACGTGACCGCCGCCGCCACCACCGCTGCCATTTGTCGTGTGTTCATGCAGGCGATCGTGTGCCGTCGGCAGGCGTGACAGCGACGGGGTCGACCACTGGGTTTTGCTTCACCACACCACGGGGTGCACGGTCTGGGCCTCCCGGATGCCCTTGAGGGCGACCTCGCGCCCGGGCCCGAAGGTCACGCCGTCGAGGTCGCCGGCCAGCTCCCGGATGAGCGACGTGGCCAGCACCTCCCCTCCCCGCGCCTCGGCTGCGACGCGGGCCGCCACCACGACGGCCCGGCCGTGGTAGTCGGCCTCGTCGGCCAGCGCTTCGCCGATGTGCAGGCCGATGCGCACCCGCACCGCGGTCGCCTCGTTGCCGTTGTGGGCGGCCAGGCTGCGCTGCATCCCGACCGCACAAGCGAGGGCCTTTCGCACGCTGGGGAACGCCACCATGAAGGCGTCGCCGATGGTCTTGACCTCGTAGCCGCCCGCCCGCTCGATCTCGGCCCGCAGCAGACGGTTGTGGGTGCGCAGCAGCTCGAGCCACCGGGCGTCGCCGACACGGTCCAGGGTCGCGGTCGATCCCTCGATGTCGCTGAAGAGGATCGACACCGTGCCTTCTGGCGCGCTGCCGGCCGGGAGGACGGCGCCCACGTCGACCGGCAGCTCGGCGTCACCGAGGGCGCCGCCCAGCTCGGCACGCGACGCGATTCCGAGCTTGCGGTACGCGTTGCCCAGGTGCATCTCGACGGTGCGAACGGACAGGAACAGGCTCTGTGCGATCTCCCGGTTGGTCACCGACTTGGCCGCCAGCTGCGCGACCCGGCGTTCGCTCGGTGTCAGCGCGTCGACGCCGGTCTGGCGCTCCCGCCGTAGCCGGGCCCCACTCGCGGCCAGCTCCTCACGCGCCCGGTCGGCGAGGGCGGTGGCACCGCAGGTTATGGCCAGGTCGAGGCCCGCCTTGAGCGACTCGCGTCCCTCGGCCCTGCGCTGGCGGCGGCGCAGGGC
>JACDCH010000018.1 GCA_013694495.1 Acidimicrobiia bacterium
GACGCGCCCCTCCGCCGGAGGCGCTGGGGGTCTGGGGGCGGAGCCCCCAGACATCGGCCGCAGGGCGACGAAGTCGGCCGAGGACCGGGAACAGCCCGAACGGAGCGAGGGCCAGTCGAACTCGAGCGAACGGAGTGAGGCGCAGCCGAACGAGTGAGCTCGAAACTCAGGTCTCGGCGATGGTGACGGTCTCGACCGTGACCTGGCGGCTGGGCGCACCGCCCAGCGACCCGCCCGGCTCGTGGAGCTCGAGGATCGCCTCGAGCACGTCGAGGCCGGAGGTCACGTGGCCGAACTCCACGTAGACGCCCTGGCCGTCGAGGCCGGAGCATGCGTCGGTGACGCACAGGAAGAACTGGGCGCCGGCGCCGTTGGGCGACGCCGTGCGGGCCATGACGAGGTCGCCCGCCTCGTAGGTGTACGGCCCGCCCTGGCCGCCGATGGCGGCGAAGTCGAAGCCCTCGTCGGGCAGGTCGTAGCCGGGGCCGGGATCCGACGGCGACTGCGAGGTCGGCGACCCGCCCTGGATGATGCCGATCGACGGGTCGGTGCGGAAGAGATCCGTGCCGTCGTAGAAGTGGTAGCGGCTGAGCGTCACGAAGTTGTTGACCGTGCCCGGCGTGGTGGCCGTGTCGAGCTCGATGACCACCTCGCCCTCGGTGGTGGCGAGCGTCGCCGTGTACGTCTTCGCCGGGTCGACGCACAGCTGCGGGGCGGCGTCGAAGGTGACGGTCCGGGGGCTGCTGCCGTCGGCCGCCGGGCACGGGCCCGTGCCGTAGGCGAACTCGACCGGCTCGGGCGCGACCGTGGACGCCGTGGTGGCCGACCCCTCGAGGGTGGTGTCCGAGCCCTCGACGGTGGTGGCGGTGGTCGCCGTTCCGTCGGTGCCGGCCACTGTGGTCGGCGCGCCAGCGGTCACGTCGTCGTCGTCGCCGCCCCGTGAGAGCAGGAACAGCAAGCCCACCACGAGGACGCCCAGGATGGCGAAGTTGCGGATCACCTTGAAGCGCTTCTTGCGCTCCTGCGCGGCCTGCGCCTCCGCGATGCGAGCGGCGCGACCTTGCTTCTGACGTTCTCTCTTGGCGGTTCCCACGGGGAGGCGAAGCTACCGAACCGCTACGCAGAGGGAGGAACGCGGCACGATGGCGTCGAATCGAACGGGCGGGGCGGCGGGGGTCACCGACGTCCGGGCGTGGCTCGGGAGGCACGACGCCATGAACGACGACGACACCCAGTCAGATTTCTCCGCTGAGGTCGGCACCCGTCTGCGAGCGGTGCGCCGGGCCAAGTCGCTCTCGCTCGACGACGTCGAACGCCTCTCCGGCGGTCGGTGGTCGGCGTCGGCGATCGGCGCCTACGAGCGGGGCTTCCGCAACCTCAGCCTGCCCCGCCTGCGCGAGCTGGCGACCTTCTACGAGATCCCCATGTCCGTGCTCCTCGGCGAGCTCGAGACGCTGGACGGCCAGCCCCGCATCCAGAGGATCGTGCTCGACCTGGAACGGCTGAAGGGCATCCCCGAGGCCAACTCCCTCTGGCGCTACCTGAAGGCCATCATCCGCGAGCGGGGGGACTACAACGGCCGCGTCCTCTCGGTCCGCCGCGACGACGTGCGCGCCCTGTGCGCCGTCTTCCACGTCGACGAGCCCGGCCTGTTGGCCAAGCTGGTGGAGTGGCAGGTGCTGGTGGAGACCGAACCGGCCTGACGACGGCAGGTCGTTTCCGGTCCGTCGAGGGGGACCGGTAGGTTCCCAGCCCCCTATGGCGCTGCTGGTCATGAAGTTCGGCGGGACCTCGGTGGCCGACGCCGAACGGATGCGGGAGGTGGCCGACCACGTGGCCCGCACGCGCCGACACGGCGACGACGTGGTGCTGGTCGTGTCGGCCATGGGCAAGGAGACCGACGAGCTCCTGCGCATCGCCGAGGAGGTGTCCGCCGTCCGGCCCGGGCGGGAGATGGACATGCTCATCACCGCCGGCGAGCGCAAGGCCATGGCGCTGGTGTGCATGGCGCTGAACAACATCGGCATCCCGGCCGAGAGCTTCACCGGCTCGCAGGCGGGGTTCCTCACCGACACGAACCACATGAACGCCAAGATCGTCGAGGTCCGACCGGACCGCGTGCGGGCGTCGCTCGAGTCCGGGCTCGTGCCCGTGGTCGGCGGCGCGCAGGGCGTCTCGACCGATCGCGACGTCACGTTCCTCGGCCGGGGGGGCTCGGACACCACCGCGGTGGCCCTCGCCCACGCCCTCGGGGCCGACGCCTGCGAGCTCTACACCGACGTACCCGGGGTGTTCTCGGCCGACCCGCGGGTCGTGCCCAAGGCCCGGCGCATGGCCCGCATCAGCTTCGACGAGATGCTCGAGATGAACGCCTGCGGTTGCCCGAAGCCGGTCATGCGCTCCGTCGAGTTCGCCCGCACCTGGCGGGTGCCGTTGCACGTCCGTTCGAGCTTCACCTGGGAGCAGGGCACCTGGGTCGTCGAGGAGGATCCGACCATGGAACAGGCCATCGTCTCGGCCGTCGTGCACGACGTCTCGGAGGCCAAGGTGACGATCGCCGGCGTCCCCGACACCCCGGGGGTCGCGGCGCGGGTGTTCCGCGCCCTCGCCGACCGCGGGGTCAACGTCGACATGATCGTGCAGAACGTGAGCGAGCACGGCGTGACCGACATCTCGTTCACGGCGCCCCGCGCCGACCTCGAGGCGAGCGTCGACGTCACCCGCGCCCTGGCCGACGAGATCGGCGCCACCGGCATCACCACCGACCCCACCATCGCCCGCGTGAGCCTCGTCGGCGCCGGCATGAAGTCGAACCCGGGCGTGGCGGCCACGATGTTCGAGACCCTGGCCACGGCCGGCGTCAACATCGAGATGATCTCGACGTCGGCGATCCGCATCTCCTGCGTGGTGGCCGAGTCGAGCGTCGAGACCGCCGTCCAGTCGTTGCACACCGCGTTCGGCCTGGACGCCCGCCCCGAGTGAGCCCGCCCCCGGGGGTCGCCGGTGACGTCCTGCGGGCCCTGGCCGACCTGGCCCCCGGCGACCGCGCCGGCCCCTCGGACCTGGTCGACATCACCGGCGGCGACGACCCGTGGCTCGCTCTGGACCCCGCCGCCGACCTGGCCGCGGTGCTGGTCGACGACGCCGCCGGGGCGACCATCGGTGCCGACCGGACGGCCCGGCGCATCCAGGCCTTCGACGCGCTGCACGCCGAGGAGCAGGTGCTCCGGCTGGGCTGGGGCTTCCTCACCGGCCGGATCGAAGTCGACGCCCGGCCCCGCCGGGTGTGCACGCCGCTGCTCGTCCGGCCGGTCCGCCTCCGGCTGGGATCGCGGGGCCGCCTGGTGGTCGAGCCCGCGGGCGAGCTCGAGCTCGGCCTGCCGATCGGGACCGACCAGGCCACCGTGCTCGAGTCGACGTCGCCGCTGCACCCCTCCCCGTTCGTCGACCCCGCCGCGGCCCGCCCCGGCCCGCAGGCCTGGTTCGACGCCGTGCTCGGCGCAGCCGGGCTGCCCAAGTCCGAGGTCCTGCCCGCGACCACAGGCTTCCGGGCGGCCCGGCAGCTCGACCGGTCGGGCATCGTCCCGGGCTTCGCGCTGTTCATCGACCGAGCGGCCCGACCGGGTGCCCGCGCCGCCCGGCTGCGCCAGTGGGCCGCCGTCGACGGCATCGACGCCACCGCCTTCGCCGAGCTGTACCAACCC
>JACDCH010000077.1 GCA_013694495.1 Acidimicrobiia bacterium
GCGGACCACCGTCGAGCGGATGTTGCGTGTCCACCGCGCCGACAACCGGATCGCCGCGTGACCGCTGAGGTCCGGAGGCTGGAGGGCGACCGGGACGACGCTGCCGTGCGCCACATCTTCCGGTCGACCATCGCCCTCGGGCGCCCGCTCGGCGCCCCGCCACCGGCCCTGCGCACCTACGAAGGGCTGTGCCTGGACTGGTACCTCGGTGCCGGCCGGGCTGACGCCCGCCTGCTGGCGGACGGCGAGCGGGTCCTCGGCTACGCGCTCGTGTGCACCGACGAGGACGCGTACCACCGGTGGTCCCGACGCCGGGCGCTGCGGGCCGCCCTGCGGGTGGTCCCTGCGGCGACGACGAGCCGCTTCTGGCGGCTGCGGCTCCGCGACGCGGCGACGCTGCGGAGCTCGCCGCGGCCGGTCGGCGCCCACGCCCACTCGCCCTGGGTTTGATGGAGGCTCGGGCTAGGAGCGCGGGCGGTGAGCTGCGCTGGCGATCCCGCGATCAGCCGACGCTCATGCCACGATTGACCGCCCGTCACGCCCCTCGCCGCCTCGTTGTGGCACGCGTGTGGCACGGCGGGCTCCGTGGTCGAGGTCAACAGGCTCGCTGCAACGCCCTGACCAGGGAGAATGCAAGGAAGGCCCTCGTAGCTCAGGGGATAGAGCATCGGTTTCCTAATCTCGGGAGGGCCAATTCGCTGGCCTGCGATTTGGCGCGAAAGCCCAGGTCAGAAGTGGTTTCTGGTGTTGCCTCGTGTTGCCTCGTGATGCCGATTCCTACGAGCTCCGCGGGATTCTCGCGGGATCGCGCGCTGGTCACTCAGAGACGACCCGACACATACCGTCGTAGCGTTGGGCCGTGCCTCTCGAGATCGGACTCTGGCGCGTCGACGGTGAGCCGGTGCGCGTGACCGCTGCGCCGATGCCGCTCGAGTCGCGCCTCGAGCAGCTCATCGAGGCCGACCCGGCGATCCTCGGTGAGCCTCTCCTCTTCATCGGCCGCCAAGTGCCGACGGCGCACGGCAAATTCATCGACCTGCTCGGTGTCGACGGTGACGGCGACCTGCACGTGTTGGAGTTGAAGCGAGATCGCACGCCACGCGATGTGGTCGCGCAGGCGCTGGACTACGGCTCGTGGATCGAGACGCTCGGCCACGACGATGTCGTGTCGATCTTCGAGACGTACCGGCCGGGGGACGTGTTCGAGCAGGCCTTCTCCGAGCGCTTCGGGGCGTCGCCTCCTGACGAGCTGAACGGAGGACACCGGCTCACCGTCGTCGCCTCCGAGGTCGACCCGGCCTCCGCACGGATCGTCGAGTACCTCGCTCGCTTCGATGTTCCGATCAACGTGCTGTTCTTCCGCTACTTCACGGACGGAGACCGCGAGTACCTGGCTCGAACGTGGTTGGTGGACGACACCCGAGCCGGCACCGGTGCGGCGGGCCGGCGGACAGGTGGGAGCTCGACCAAGGAGCCCTGGAACGGCCAGGACTGGTACGTCTCGTTCGGCGAGGAGTCGTCAGGGCGGTCGTGGGACGACGCTCGCCGCTACAGCTTCGTCTCGGCTGGTGGTGGACGGTGGTATTCACGAACGATCCGGGCGCTGCCGATCGGCGCACGGATCTTCGCCTGCATTCCTGGCACGGGCTACGTGGGTGTGGGGACCGTCGCCGGCGAGGCGATGCGCTTCGACGACGCCGTCCTGACCGTCGACGGAGCCGAACGCAAGATGGTCGACCTCGATCTGCATGGCAGCTACCGCCATCAGAACGATGCTGAGGACAACGACGAGTACGTCGTGCCGGTCGACTGGATCGAGACGGTCCCGCGCGATGACGCCGTGTGGGAGAAGGGCTTCTTCGCAAACCAGAACTCGGCCTGCAAGCTGCGGAATCGGTTCACGCTCGACGAGCTCTCGCGCCGATTCAAGTTGGACGACTGATGGCGAACCTGCCCGAGCCTGCACGGAAGGCCGGCGAGGTCGTCCTGCACACCGTCGACAGAGTCGTCGAGAAGCGTTGGGAGCACGCCCTGGCAGTCGCCTCCTCCGCGACGGGCCCGGTCGAGGATCGTGTCGCCGAGATCACTCGGGCGTTTGCACGCGAGATGGCCGCGGTCGGCGCTGCGGTGGGCGCCACCGCCGCGGTTCCTGGGGCAGGAGCGGTGACGCTTGTCGGCACCACCGCGTTGGAGCTGGGCTGGTTCACCGCTCGGGCCGGCGATCTGATCCTGTCGATCGCCGCGACCCACGGGCACACCAGCGGCTCCGTCGAGCAACGTCGCGCGTGGATCCTGTCCGTCCTCGCGTTCGGCGACACCGCGTCCGCCGGCTTCACGCGGGTCGCCGGGGAGGTCGGGAAGGGATTGGGAACGCGGGCGACCGCACGCATTCCCACCGAGACCCTGCGTGCCATCAACCGAGCGCTCGGCCGCACGATCGTCACGAAGTACGGGACGAAGCGTGGTGCGATTGCGCTGGGCCGCGCACTGCCGTTCGGCATCGGCGCCGTGATCGGGGGAAGTGCCAACTACGCATTCGCTCGGGCCGTCGCTCGTCAGGCGGACAGCTTCTTCCGGCTCCTGCCGCCACCGCTCGATGCCCCGAGTTCCCTATTGCCGACGTAGTCGATCGAGGCGCTGAGGCCTCCACCCCCGGGCCCTGAATCCGGTGGTGCAGGTAGGTTGACGCGATGCCAGCGGGGCCGTTGGAGAAGGACACGTGTCGTGACTTCGTCCTGCCGCGGCTGAAGGCGGCGGGCTGGACCGACGACCAAATCGTCGAGCAGTTCCCGATCACCGACGGACGCATCATCACCGTCGGCAAGAAGCATCGGCGTGGCGACGCCCTGCGCGCTGACTACGTGCTCGAGTACCGGCCCGGCGTGCCGGTGGCCGTGGTGGAGGCGAAGCGCGGCTACTCGATTCCCGGCAAGGGGATGCAGCAGGCCAAGCGGTACGCGCAGTTGCTTGACCTTCCGTTCGCCTACTCGACCAACGGCAAGGGCATCGTCGAGGACGACCGCGAGACGGGCCAGGAGACCGAGCACCTGCCCGGCTTCCCGTCGCCGGCCGAGCTCTGGGCTCGCTACCGAGCGTGGAAGGGGATCGTCGACGACTCTGTCGCGGACGCGCTCGTGCTGCCGTTCAACCGCGCGCTGCGCACGCCCGACGGTGGCGTGAAGGAACCTCGTTACTACCAACGCGTCGCGATCAACCGGGCCGTCGAAGCAATCACCGCGGGCGACAAGCGGCTGCTGCTCACGCTCGCCACCGGGACCGGCAAGACGTTCGTGTCGCTGCAGATCGTGTGGAAGCTCTGGAGCGGAGCATGGCGCAAGGACCGTAAGCCGCGGATCCTGTACCTCGCCGACCGGACCTTCCTCATCGAACAGCCAATGGCCCGCGAGTACGTCCCCGCGTTCGGCGAGGGCCCGATTTGGCAACTTCAGGGAGACGCTAAGGCGGGCCGCGAGATCTACTTCGGGCTGTACCAGTCCCTTGCTGCCGGCGGGGACGTCGAAGGCCTCTACCGCCAGTTCGCCCCGGACTTCTTCGATCTCGTGATCGTGGACGAGTGCCACCGCGGCAGCGCGGGCGCCGATTCGAGCTGGCGCGCCATCCTCGAGCACCTCTCCCCTGCCGCACAGCTGGGCATGACAGCGACACCAAAGCGTGACGACACCGTCGACACCTACGACTGGTTCGGCGAGCCGATCTACGAGTACTCCCTTGCTCAGGGCATCGACGACGGCTTCCTCGCCCCCTACCGCGTGCGACGCGTGGTGCTCAGCCCCGACGCCCACGGATGGGCGCCGACCCAGGGCCAGCTCGATCTCTTCGGCCAGGCGATCCCCGACGGGCTCTACACAACGAAGGACTTCGAGCGCGTGGTGTCTCTCCTCTCGCGCACCGAGGCGGCGGCGAAGCATCTCACCGACTACCTGAAGCGCACCGACCGCATGGCCAAGACGGTGGTCTTCTGCGTCGACCAGGAGCATGCGCATCAGATGCGACAGGCGCTCCACAACGCCAACAGCGACCGCACGACGCAGCACCCGAACTACGTCGTCCGCATCACGAGCGACGAGGCCGGTATCGGCAAGGGACACCTCAGCGACTTTGCAGACGTCGAGTCGGAGCTACCCGTGATCGCCACCACCTCGCAGATGCTTTCCACTGGCGTCGACCTGCCGACGGTCCGCAACGTCGTGCTCTTCCGTCCGATCGGGTCGATGGCGCTGTTCAAGCAGATCATCGGTCGCGGCACCCGCCTGTTCCCCGACGACGACAAGCTCAGCTTCGACATCATCGACTACTCGGGTGCGACAGCGCTCTTCGAGGATCCAGAGTTCGACGGCCCGCCAGAGCGAGTTGATCGCGAGGAGATCGATGACGAGGGCAACGTCGTGGAAGACCATGTCGTCGCTGAGCCGGAGCCGACGTACGACCCTTCACCCACAGACGATGACACGGCCGATCCGGACGACGTCGATCCGCGCCAGAAGCTCTACGTCAACGATGCCGAGGTCTGGATCACGGCCGAGGCGATCTACCAGCTCGATCGGGAGACCGAGCGGCTTCGGCTCGTCGAATACCGCGACTACGTGATCGACACGGTTCGCACGCTCTACCCCGACCCGGTTGATCTCCGGGCTCGCTGGACCAACGGCGTCGACCGACAGGCGGTGCTCGATGCGCTCGGCGCTCGCGGCATCGACGCGGCCGAGCTTGGAGAACGCACGGGCCTGGTCGACGCCGACCCCGTAGACGTGCTGGTGCACCTGGCCTGGAACCAACCGCTCGCGACTCGCGCCGACCGGGTCCGCCGGGTGCGCAAGGAGCACACCGACTTCTTCGAGCGCTACCGACCCGAGGCCCGCCAGGTGCTCGACGAGCTCCTCACCAAGTACGCCGACTACGGCATCGACGAGGTCGACGACCTCGGCGTGCTCGAAGTACCGCCGATCGCTGCGCTCGGGTCGCCCGCCGAGCTGGCTGCCCGCTTCGATGGCGCCGACCAGTTGCAGGCGGCGGTCAGTGAGCTGCGAGACCGCCTCTACGCCGCCTGATCCTCAATAGAAACTTGAGTTTCAGGCGACCAACACGCTCAGAACTCACACTGTGATATAGGATTGCAGCATGGCAGTCGATCGAAGGGACCTGCGCCGGCGGCTGTTCCACCTCGCTGCCGACCAGGGTGGCTACTTCACCGCTGCCCAAGCGCGGGCGATCGGCTACTCGTACCAGGCGCAGGCACACCACGTTGGTGCCGGCAACTGGCTGCGCATCGACCGCGGCCTGTTCCGCCTCGCCGAGTGGGTCCCGGAACTCCACGACGATCTCATCCGCTGGACGCTGTGGTCGCGTGAGCGGGCGGTCGTATCGCATGAGAGTGCGCTCGGAGTCCACAGCATCGGCGAGCTCGAGTCACCGCGTGTCCATCTCACGGTGCCACCCGGCTTCTCGATGCGCGACCCGGCGGTGACGCTTCACCACGGCGACCTGGTCGAGTCGGACGTCGAACAGCGCACCGGCTTTCGAGTCACGACACTCGTCCGCACCGTTATCGACATCGCTGCTCTGTCGGCTGACGACGACCAGCTCGGCCGGGTCATACAGCAAGCGCGAGAGACCGGCCTGCTCACCATCCGTCAGCTGCGCGCGCGGGCCGAGGCCGTTGACGTCCGGGCGGCGCTGCACATCGAGCGGGCGCTCCAATCGGCCGAGGCGCAATGAGCTACGACACACCGAAGGCACTGCGGATGGCGCTCGAGCAGCGGCTCCTCTCTCGGTCGGAGGCCACTGGCATCAGCCTCGATCGGCTCCGACGACGCGTGCTCTTCGAGCGGATCGTCGCCCGACTCCAAGCCGCGGAACCCGGCCTCTGGGTGATCAAGGGCGGTATGGCGCTCGAGGTGCGCCTGCGTGATGACGCCCGGCTCACGAAGGACCTCGATCTCGGCCTTCGGGCCGAGGTGCATGACGGCGTCGCCCTCGAGGAGCGGCTCATCGAGGCCCTTTCCGTTGACGCCGATGGCGACCGCTTCGTGCTCTCCGTCGGTTCGGTGAAACGACTCATGGAGGACGGCGACGGCCAGGCGACATGGCGTGCGCAGATCGCTGCAACGTTGGCCGACAAGCCCTTCGGTGGCATCCAAGTCGATGTCTCTCCACGCGCGCATGAGCTCGATGCCACCGATCTCGTCCCGCTACCGAACTCGCTCGAGTTCGCCGGCATCGCCACACCCGTCGTCGAGGTGGTCGACCTGCAGCGCCACATTGCCGAGAAGTTCCACGGGATGCTCAAGGTGTTCGACGATCGAGTGAACTCGCGGGTCCGCGACCTCGTTGACCTCGTGATCCTGTCCGAGCATGGATTGATCGATGCGGCCGTGGCCGCGACCGCGGTTCGAGCAGTGTGGACCGAACGCGGCAGCACACCACCGCCTGTCTTGCCGCCGCTGCCGACAACGTGGCCCGATCGCTACGAGCGGCTCGCAACCGAACACGGCCTCGACGCCGCCACCTTCCCGGATGCCGTCGCCGTCGTCGCGACTCTCTGGTCCCAGATGTTCGCGACAAAGGAGACCTGACCGCGATGGCTCGAACGAAGAAGCCGCTGCTGCCGGTGTCGCCGCAGGCAAAGCTCGCGAGCACCATCAAGGGCGCGCGCGATGTGATGCGCAAGGACGCGGGGCTCAACGGTGACCTGGACCGTATTCCCCAGCTCGCCTGGCTCCTGTTCCTCAAGGCGTTCGACGGGTTGGAACAGAACCGCGAGGTCGTCGAGCGCAACTTCCGCGCCGCTATCGAGGCGCCCTATCGATGGCGCGACTGGGCCGCAGACCCAAATGGCAGCACCGGCGACGCTCTCATCACCTTCGTCAACGATGCACTTCTGCCGCATCTCCGGGGCCTCACCGGCACCGGCACCCATGATCCCCGTGACGTGCTGGCCGCGGTATTCAAGGAGACCAACAACCGGATGCTGTCTGGCTACCTGCTGCGCGACGTCGTCAACAAGGTGAACGAGATCGACTTCGCGTCGTCGGACGACATCCACACGATGGCGCTGCTGTATGAGTCCATGCTGCGAGAGATGCGCGATGCCGCCGGCGACTCCGGCGAGTTCTACACGCCGCGCCCCGTCATCCGCTTCATGGTGCAGCAGGTCGACCCAAAGCTCGGCGAGACCGTGCTCGACCCGGCCGCCGGCACCGGTGGCTTCCTCGTCGAATCGCTCGACCACATGGCCGAGCAGGTCCGTACGACTGCGCAGCGCCGCGCGCTGCACGAGGGGCTTCGTGGTGTGGAGAAGAAGCCGCTTCCGTACCTGCTCGGGATGATGAACCTCGTCCTCCACGGCATCCCGCAACCCAACGTCGTTCGGGGCAACGCCCTCGCCAAACCCATCACGCAGATCGGTAAGGGCGAGCGGGTCGACGTCATCCTCACGAACCCGCCCTTCGGTGGCGAAGAGGAGAAGAGCATCCAAGCGAACTTCCCCTCCGACAAGCAGACCGCGGAGACCGCGTGGCTGTTCCTGCAACTCGTGATCCGCCAACTCCGCGACGGCGGACGCTGCGGCATCGTTGTGCCCAACAGCGTCCTGTACGCCGATGGAGTAGGAGCCCGCATCAAGCAGCAACTGGCGACGGAGTGCGGCCTTCACACCATCGTGCGCCTGCCCGACGGCGTGTTCGCGCCCTACACGGCCATCCCGTCGAACCTGCTGTTCTTCGACAAGACCGGGCGCACGAAGGAGACGTGGTTCTACGAGATCCCGCCGCCCGAGGGGCGCAAGAACTACTCGAAGACCAAGCCGATGCGCTTCGAGGAGTTTGCCGACTGCCAGGCATGGTGGACCGACCGCACCGAGAACGAGCGGGCCTGGCGAGTCTCGGTCGCCGACCTCGAGTTGAGCGGCTTCAACCTCGACCTCAAGAATCCGAACCGGCCCGACGACCTGTCGCACCGGCCACCGGAGGAGTTGCTTGCCGAGCTCGTTTCGACCGAGCGGGAGATCTTGAGCCTATTGGAGGAGCTCCAATCCGAGATGGGGGACCGACGGTGAGTCGCCACCTCAGGGTGTCGCTGGGGGATGTCCTCAGGCTCGACCGCGACGAAGTGGCGATCGAGCCGACAGCGATCTACCGCACGGCTGGTATTCGTAGCTTCGGCCGAGGACTGTTCGCTCGCCCGGCGATCTCCGGAGCAGGAACGAGCTACGCGAAGTACTACCGGCTCCGGAAGGATCAGTTGGTCTTCAGCCGCCTGTTCGCGTGGGAAGGAGCCGTCGCACTTGTGCCTCCCGAGTTCGATGGGTGGTTCGTTTCCTCTGAGTTTCCCACCTTCGCGGTCAACCGAGCGCGTGTCACTCCCGCGTATCTTGGACATTTTGTTAGGTGGCCGCACTTTCACGATCAGCTCGCCGACTCGACCCGCGGGCTCGGCCAGCGACGTCAACGCGTGCACGTTGAAGACTTCCTCGCGCTGAACCTCCCCCTCCCACCGCTTGACGAGCAGCGCCGAATCGCCGCCACACTCGATCGCTGGCGGCTCAACACCGACCTGCTCCTTACTCGCCTGCAACTGCCGGTCACCACACCCGAAGCCACCACGGCCCGGCTTCCGTCACTCCTCGATGAGGTTCTCCGTCAAACCAGCGAGGACCAGGCCCCAGTTGGGGATCTCGTCGAGTTCATCAGCGACACCGTCCACCCCGGCGACGATCCATCCCCAGCTCGAAGTTTCGTCGGTCTTCAACATGTCGAGAGCCACACCGGCCAGATGCTCGACAGCTCGCCGATCGGCAACGAGAAGGGCCGCAAGTTCCGCTTCCGTCCCGGCGATGTGGTCTACGGGTATCTACGCCCCTACCTCAACAAGGTTTGGGTAGCCGATCGCGACGGGCTCTGCTCCGTCGATCAATATGTCCTGCGCCCGAACGCGGGCGTGTCCGCCGAGTTGCTCGCGCATCAACTGCGCAGCATGAGCGTCCTTGACCAGGCGGTCGACCTGACCCACAACCTGCAACTCCCTCGTCTGCGCTCCGGCCTCCTCGCCGCAATCACCGTTCAGGCGGTGCGGCCCGAGAGCGCGGCGGAGGTCGTCGGTCGGCTCGATCGAGTTCGAAACCTCGTCATCGCTCGCGCGGAACTCCGCAAGCGCCAGATTGCCGCTGCCTCCGCGCTCATGCCGTCGCTACTCAACCAGGCGTTCGCCGGGCTGTCGTAGGTCGATTCAGTTCGGCACCCGGTCCCAACGATCGCCGGCGATAACGATGTGGTCGAGGAAGCGGAGGCCGACGACCTTGGCTGCCGCAGCGATGTCGTTCGTGGCCAGGCGGTCGACGTCGCTCGGGGAAGGGTCGCCGCTCGGATGGTTGTGCGCGAGGGCGAAGGCCCGACCATCGTGGCGGAGCACAGCGTTCAGGATCTCTCGCACCGGTACGAGCGACCTGTCGATCGACCCCTCCGACACCACGACACTTCGCCGTAGCCGGTTGGCGCTGTCGCACACCAGCACGAGCAACCGCTCGCGCCGCAGCCCGGCCAGTTCACCGCGCGCGACATCAGCGACGTCCTCGGCTGATCGCAACACGGCGTTGTCGTTTCCTCCGCGCACTCGCCCACCGAGTTGGAAGGCAGCGACGAGGGCGGCTGCCTTTGCATCTCCTATGCCCCGCTTCACCGCGAGTTCTTCCGGTCGGGCGGCCGCCAGCGCGGCGAGGCACCCGTAGTCAGCCAGCAACTCGGCGGCGAGGTCGAGCGCGCTCTGGCCCAGCGCGCCGTTGCGGAGCACGAGGGCAAGAAGCTCCCGCTCGCTCAAGGCCTCCGCTCCGCGCGCCAGCAACCGTTCTCGTGGCCGTTCGTGCGCCGGCACCGCCGCCATCACCGTGGCCATCGAGTCGACCTCAGCCGGTACCGAGTTCGCGGCGCACGGCAGGGACGAAAGCATTGCGCTCCTGCTGGTAGCAGTCACTGGCTGCGACCAAGTCGTCCGATGCTCCGCCACACGACCTTGGTGGTGACGAGTACCGGGTGGCGGACAGACTCCGGAGCTCATCACGCACGACCGCGGTGAGGAAGTTCGTGAGCACGACGTCATTCTCCCCGCGGGGTGTGACACAGAGGGCGCCCAGGGTGTTCAGGTTCAGATATACGTGAGCACCCCTGGCGCTGGCCTCCGCCGGCGGTGTGGTCGGGACCCTGTCGGTCTGAGCTCAGGAAGCGAAAGTAAGCGCAAATAGGCGACGATTAGCGAGATCGAAGGCGAGTATGGTGGTGCGGTGGCGAAGCCGAGAGCGAAGCCGAGCGATACGGACGACCTCTCGCTGACACGACTTCGCGAGCTCTATCCGCCGATTCTCGACACTGCCCAGGTCGCCGAGCTGCTGGGGCTCAACGTCCGAACTGTCATGGGCATGGCCAACGACGGGCGTCTGCCGGCCAGCCGGCTCCCCGACAGTCGCAAGTACCACTTCTTCCTCGAAGACATCATCGCCGCCCTGCGGGACCACCCCGCAGCGGAGGCCGCCGACACCGCGTAGGCCAACTCGGGACCTTGCCCGTCCCCTCCGAACGAACAACTACGGAGGTGACCCGTTGTTGAGCGCCTGACTGGGTGAGGACGCGCGGGGCGCGTGGCGTCGTGCTGGGCGAGGACGTGGGGCGGGTTGGCGTGGGAGCGGTGTGACGGGCGAGGGTCCGGCCGAACGCGCAAGGACCCT
>JACDCH010000123.1 GCA_013694495.1 Acidimicrobiia bacterium
AAGCCGGACCCGCGCGTCCTCGGGCCGGTCGCCGACGAGCGCGACGGCAAGGTGCGCCTGTGGCTGCCGCCCCAGCTGCAGTACCGCTCGTTCCACGACGGCGACGGCCCCCCGGTCTTCCTCTCGGACGGCACCCGGCTGCCGGGGCGGCCCGACGGGATGGCCTCGTTCCCCGGCCCGAACCGCAACCAGTCCTGGCTGGTCCGCAACCACGAGATCAACGCCCCGGGCCCGGCCTTCGGACCCACCGCGCCCGGCCCCGCCGACGCCCCCTACGACCCGATGGCCCAGGGCGGCACCACCACCATGCTCGTCACGCACACCGGCGAGGTGCTCGAGTCGTTCACCAGCCTGAACGGCACGCAGATGAACTGCTCCGGCGGCAAGATGCCGTGGGGCGCCTGGATCACCTGCGAGGAGACGGTGAACGGCCCCGACGTCGGCGCCGACTTCACGAGAGTGTCGAACGTCCCGTTGCAGCAGCGCCACGGCTACATCTTCGAGGTCCCCGCCAGCGGCAAGTCCGACCGGCAGCCGGTCCGCCGCGCCGGCCGCTTCGCCCATGAAGCGGCGGCCTACAGCCCGACCGACGCTGCCATCTACCTCACCGAGGACAACTTCGGCTTCCCGTCCGGCTTCTACCGGTACACCCCGCCGGTCGACCCGATGGTCGCCGGCCACCTCGCCGACGGCGGCGTCCTCGAGATGCTCCGCGTCGTCGGCACGCCGAACGCCCACCTCGAAGCCGCCCAGACGAACGGCGTCACCTACCCGGTCGACTGGGTGCGCATCCTCGACCCCGACCCGAGCTTCGACTACACCCCGGGCCAGCCCGCACCCACCACCAACAACGCGGCCATCAGCTACGTCGGCGACCAGGGCCGCCTCGAGAACGCCGCCCACTTCTCGCGGCTCGAGGGTGCGACGTTCGCCCAGGGTGAGGTCTGGTTCACCTCCACCCAGGGTGGCGGCGCGGCCGAGACCGGCCCCCAGCCCAGCACGGGCTACGGCAGGGGCAGGGGCCAGATCTGGTCGTACAACCCGACCACCGCCACGCTGACCTGCCGCTTCCAGTCGCCCGGCGCGACCGTCCTCGACTTCCCCGACAACATCACCTCGCGAGGCGCCGACGGCACCATCGTGATCTGCGAGGACGGCGGCGGCGACAACTACATCCGCGCCCTGACGGCCCAGTCGACGCTGTTCGACATCGCCCTGAACCGGTTGCACTTCAGCGCCGCCCCGCCGGCGCCAGCGGTGCCGAACGCCCCGCGGTACGGCGAGGAGTTCGCGGGCGCCGCGTTCAGCCCGGACAACCGCACCTTGTTCGTCAACATCCAGGCCCTGCTCGGCGTCACCTTCGCCATCTGGGGTCGCTGGGACCGCCTCGGTCTTTGAGCACGTTTGCGCCGCGCCGCCCTGGGGGCGCTCACCGTCACGTCGATGCTCGCCCGCGGTTCGTCCGACGACGGGGGCGAGTCGGCGGGCACCACCGAACCGGCCGGCCCAGCCATCCGGATGAACGAGGTCCAGGTCCTGGGCACGGGCGACGTCGTCGAGCTCACCCGGGAGGCGGGCGGGCCCAGCGCCCGCTGCAACCCGGTCAACGCTGCGCCCGACTGCACCGTCGGCGCAGGCTGATCGAGAGCTGAGGCGCCGGCGTGCGAGCGGTGCGGGTGGTCCGCCACGGCGCGCCCAGCGAGGTCATCGAGGTGCAGGACGTCCAGCGCATCGCTCTGCACGAGGTCGGCGCCGCGCTCGAGGATCACGAGCAGCGCCGCACCACCGGCCGCACGGTGGTCGACCTCTCGCTCGACGCCTGACCCGCTCGGATCGCATCAGCCCCCGCCGCCGTTCCGCCCGTCGCGCGACGACCGGAGGGTGCCAGCAGGACCGAACGGTCATGTACACACCCTCCGGTCGTGCGGCGCCCGGACGAGCACGCGCGGCCCCGCCGGTCGGGCCACCCTGACGGGCGGGTCGAGCCGGGCCGCCCTAGCCTCCATGCGACATGGACCGGCTCCAGTACGTCGTGCTGATGGCCGCCTGCGTGGTGATCACCCTTCCGCTCGAGTTCGTCATCGGGGCGCGCGTGTGGCGCCGGCCCCGGCGCCTCGCCCTCGCCCTGCTCCCGATGCTCGGGGTCTTCGTCGCCTGGGACCTGTGGGCCACGTCGAGGGGTACATGGGGCTTCAACGAGGCGTACACGATCGGCCTCCGCATGCCCGGGGGCACCGCCGTCGAGGAGCTGCTGTTCTTCACCGTCATCCCCGTGTGCGCGGTGCTCACCCTCGAGGCGGTGCGGATCATCCTGCGCCGGCTCCCGGTCCGCGGCTGATGCCTCCGATCTACCCGACCCTCGCCGTCGTGAGCGCGGTGTCCGTGCTCGCCCTCGAGCTCCGGGTGCTGCGCACCGGCCTCCTGCGCCAGCCCGCCTACTGGATCACGCTGGTGATCTGCCTCGGGTTCATGATCCCGGTGGACGGGTGGCTCACGAAGCGCTCCGCCCCCATCGTCACGTATCGCCGCTCCGACACGACCGACCTCACGCCGATCTGGGACATCCTGGTGGAGGAGTACGTCTACGCGTTCGCCATGCTGACCCTCGTGCTGCTGCTTTGGGACTGGCTCGGACGACGCGAGGGCGCGCCCGACACGACGGTCGCGACCGCCGACCAGCGGGCCGGGGTGGCACCGTGATCGGCCCGCTGCTCGCCGTCGCGTCGTTCGCCGCCATGGAGGGCGTGAGCTACGCGACGCACCGCTGGGTGATGCACGGCCGGGCCATCGCCTGGCACCGCAGCCACCACGCCCCCGCCCGGGGCCGCTTCGAGCGCAACGACCTCTTCCCCGTCTGCTTCTCCGCCCTGGGCATCGCGCTGTTCGTGCTCGCCGCGACCGGCGCCGCCGCCGCCCTGTGGTGGGTGGCGGGCGGCGTCACCGCCTACGGCGCCCTCTACCTGTTCGTCCACGACGTGTACATCCACCGGCGGCTCCCGGTCTCTGTGCCCCGGCTCGGCTACCTGGAGTGGTTGCGCGAGTCGCACCGCCGCCACCACGTCGGCAGCGGCGAGCCCTACGGGATGCTGCTGCCCCTCGTGCGGCGGGGGCGGGCGTCGGTGACGTCGGCTCGCGACCCGCTCGACCGGACGGTGCGCCGGGCCAGCACCCGCTGAGCCCGCTGCCGGTTGTAGCGCTGGATGGCGATGAACGGCGCGTTGGCCACGATCCCGTAGCCGACCATCAGCACGAACCCTGCGGGCGGGTTCCACAACCACGAGACCGGTCCGCCGGCCAGGGCGAGCCAGTGGCCGACCTCGGCCCGACGGGTCTCGACAGCGAGGCGCTCGACGCCGCGGCCGGCGCCCTCGGGGAGCTGGCGCTTGCTCACGCCGCCGACGAACAACGCACCAGCCTCGGGCACGCGGTCCTTCCACGCCTTGATGTGCAGCACGCGCTCGTAGGTGCGGCCCTCCGCCTCCCACCGCCGGGCCCGGAGCAGCCACCCGTCGCCGCTGAGCCGCTCGACCGGCAGCCGGTGGACGTACCACCCGGTGCCGGCGTGGATGGCGGCCCACGCCGCGACGTTGGTCGCCACCACGGCCCACGTGGGGAGGCTCAGGACGGGCGGCACCGCTCCCCCACCCCCACCTCGATCGTCCGGCCCCGCCACCGCACCTGCCGCCGGCCGCCTCGGGCCACGACCGACGCGACGAACAGC
>JACDCH010000148.1 GCA_013694495.1 Acidimicrobiia bacterium
GACGCGACCCGCGAGCAGGCCGCTCGCGCCGCCGACGAGCGCCGCGAGCGCATCGAGGCCGCCGAGAAGGCGGAGGAGCGCAGCATCGAGCAGCGCACCGCGGAGCAGGCCGAGGTCCTCGACAAGGTGCAGGAGCACCGCGAGCGCGAGGCCCGGGCCGCCACCCGCCAGACCCGGGCCCAGGCCCTGGCGGCCGAGCGCAAGGCCGTCGCCGCCCGGGCCGCGGCGGTGGGCGCCGAAGGCGGCGTCAACCAGCTCGACGACGAGATGCAGGCCGCCAAGGCCCGCCGCAAGGCGAAGGCCCGCAGCTAGCCCGAGCGGTCAGACGAACCGTCGACCACGATCACCTCCTCGGTCACGAAGAGCGAGGAGGTGGTCAGGTCGATGAAGCGGGTCTCGTCCTCGAGCAGGAGAAGGCTGGCGGCCTGCGACTCCGGCGTCGCCAGGCACTCGACGAAGTGCTCCTGCGAGCGCCACCACAGCTGGGCCACGCCGTCGTAGGCGGCATCGGCGCTCCGGCTGGCCCGCAGGAGGTCGTTGATCGGCGTCTCCAGCCGGTGGGCCTGGACGTAGCGCACGATGCCCATCGCCGGCTGCAGGCTGCGCACGAGGGGCCCGTGCTCGTCGCGCCAGTACCGGTGGAACTCGTCGGCCGCCACGTCGGGCCGCCGGCGGACGCAGAACACCAGCAGCATGGGCGGATCGTAGGTGGGCCCTCCGCGGGCCCCCGACTACAGTCCCCCGCTCGCCTGGGCGGCGTGACCGAGTGGCTTAGGTAGCGGCCTGCAAAGCCGCGTACGGGGGTTCGATTCCCCCCGCCGCCTCCAACCTGCCCCCGCTGCCCGGCCGCAGCCTCGTACTGTTCGGCCCGTGCCGGGGGGGAGCAGCCACCCGCTGGGGTGACGATCGAGGCGGCCGGGTAGCAGGGCGGGATGGCTCGCGCGGTCTGGTCCGGTTCCATCAGCTTCGGTCTCGTCAACGTGCCGGTGAAGGCGTTCACGGCCGTCCGGGGCCACGAGGTGCACTTCCACCAGCTCGAGAAGAAGACGGGCGCCCGCATCAACAACAAGCGCGTCTCGGAGAAGTCGGGGCGCGAGGTCGACGGCGACGACATCGAGATGGGCTACGAGATCAGCAAGGGCCGCTACGTCACGTTCGAGAAGGGCGAGATCGACGAGCTCAAGCCGGACTCGACCCGCACCATCGACGTGAGCGACTTCGTGGCCTTGGCCGACATCGACCCGATCTACTACGAGCGCACGTACTGGCTGGCGCCCGACGGCGACGCCGGGGTCAAGGCGTACCAGCTCCTTCTGGCCGCCATGGAGGACCGCCAGCGGGTCGGCATCGGCGAGGTCGTCATGCGCAACAAGCAGTACCTCGCTGCGCTCCGGCCGCTCGACGGCGTGCTCGCCATGTCGACCATGCGCTTCGCCGACGAGATCGTGCCCCAGTCCGACATCGACCAGCTGCCGTCGCGGCGCGCCAAGGCCGACCCGAAGGAGGTGAAGCTGGCGACGCAGATCATCGACTCGCTCGAAGCCGAGTGGGACCCGAAGCGCTACCACGACACCTACACCGAGGAGCTCCGCAGCCTGATCGAGCGCAAGGGCAAGGGCGAGGACGTCGTCGTCCACGAGGAGGAGCAGGAAGACGAGGGCGCCAAGGTCCTCGACCTCATGGCCGCGCTCGAGGCGAGCGTCGCCGCCGCCAAGGAGAAGCGGACCGGCTCGAAGCGCAGCTCGGCGGCGACGAAGAGCACCGGCACGAAGGCCAGGTCGACCCGCAAGGCGGCGCCGGCCGAGAAGGCGGCGGCCAAGAAGAAGGCCGCGGCGCGGCCGGCGCGCAAGAGCGCCTGATTCGTGGCCGGGGGGCGGGAGGCGGGCGCCGGCGACGACCTGTACACCGTCGAGCCCGGGACCTTCATCGCGGCACGCCACGCCAGGGTGAAGGAGCTCAAGGCCGCCGGCCAGAAGCAGGACGCCGCCGTGGTGGCCAAGCTGCGGCGACCGACGCCGGGGGCCTGGGCGCTCAACCAGGTCGCCCGCGAGG
>JACDCH010000159.1 GCA_013694495.1 Acidimicrobiia bacterium
TCACCGAGATCACCGCCGACTGACAACGCCGCCAACGATGACCACCACGACCACGCCTCAGCGCGCCCCCATCACAGCCTCACCGACCATGTCGCCGCCGTCCTCACCCAGCCTGTCGGCGAACACCAGGGGCCGTGGCAGCGGGACCTTCTCCGAGTTCGTGAACTGGATGTCGGCCACTGATTTGATCCCGTCGAAGATCGCTTCCTGAGCGTCGAAGGCCGGGTTGACCTCGCTGAAGCTCAGGACATGCTCGATCAACGGAGCGGACGGCGGGGTCGGATGACCTCCGGCGAGCACGGGCCCGCCGAGCTGGGCGACGGCGACCGCCGCGCCCCACATGACGGAGTCTGTCGCTGCCACGAAGGCCGCCCGGCTGTCGTCGGCCTCGTCCCATTCTCGAAACAGCACGTGATGGAGGGCGCCGAGGGATTCGAAGATGCCGATGCCGCCGGCACCCTTGACGATCAGGGAGTTCGAAGCGGCGTCGTAGGTGGCCAGGCCCAGGAGGGGGAACACTCGAAGCACCGCAGCATGCTGATCCGACGAGAGGTCGCCCGCGAGACCCGTCAGGCGCGAGTTGTCGAACAGATCCTTCGCCGCCGCGTAGAGCGCGCTCTCATCGAGCCCTTGAGCTCGATGAGCCGTGCTCGGGACCGACATCAGCCCTACCTGTCGTTCCCAGCCTGCCCGGGCGAAGTGTTGGAGCTCCTGTTCGAGGCGGTCACGGGTCGTCGCGTCCAGCGACAGCCGACCGGCGAGCTGTTGTGCGAGCGTCAACGCTCCGCGGTCGAGCGCGACGGTCGGGCACGGAGGAATCGCCGGACTCGTCGCAGCGCTCGACTTGCGTTTGAAGATCGCCACGATGCCCCCACCCCGCCCGTTCACACCGCAGTCGATGCGCCCGCAGCCGGAGAACCGGAATGGACAATAGCCGTGATCTCGGCGCGCTCGTAGCGCGACCGACACCCCGATGGGCCGGCGATCGGAGCGGCGAACGCGGGCTCGCTCGCCTCGAGGCCCTGCTTCGGCTACAGCCCGACTCGATGACCAAGGCCGAGTTCCTGCACGGGTGTCGACGCCGACGTAATCCACCGGGGTCTCGTTCACGGAATCCCGCAGCTGGTTCCGGTGTGAGGTTCTACTCGGTGGCGGCTCCCTTCTCGGCGGCTGGTGGGCTGGGGCGCTTCTTGGGGCGGTAGCTGCGGCCGTCGAGGTGGAGGTGATGCGCGGTGTTGATGAGCCGGTCGAGGACGCTCTCGGCGACGACGGGGTTGGGGAAGAGCGGATACCAGTCGACGGCGGGGGGCGCGACCAGCCGTTGCACGAGCTCGGCGGCGTTCTCGGACGCCACCGGGTCGGCGTGACGGTGAACGACCTTCCACTCGCCGTCGTCGCGCCGAAACACAGTGGTGGCTCGGAGCGTGTAGGGCAGCGACGGTGAGCCGTTCACGGAGGCGGTGGTGTGCTCGAACGCGACGATGTACGCGAGGTCGCCGCTTGCACCCGCTGCGATGACCTCATGCTCGGACGACGTGCACGTCGAGAAGCTCGCTTGGAGCCGGTCGAATATCGGTTCGATCTCATCCCACCCGGTCGCGCTCAACGCCGCCCCGAGCAGGGTCACTGGATCGGCGCGAGCCCAGCTGGCCTTGCGCGGCGCGGCATCACCGTTGTGCAAGGCGGTCTCAGCGTCGCGGTACCGAGCCATCGTCGTCTCGAGGAACGCATCGGTCTCGCTCATCAATCACCTCCAAGTTCCGGCGGATTAGATGGCTCATCTAATAAGATAGATCTGGAGTATGATTGGAGCCGTGGGACCTGTCAAGCGGCGTGCGTACCGCAGCCGCATCCGCCGGGGCGACGCGCCCGCACTTGTGTGCGAGGCGGCCTTCCGGCTCTTTTCCACCAAGGGGTACCTGGCGACCTCCATCGAGGACATCGCCGCCGAAGCCGGCGTGGCCCGGCCGACCGTGTTCAGCGCAGTTGGCCCCAAGCCAGTCATCCTGCGCGCCGTCGTCGACCAGGCCCTCGCCGGTGACGACGCGCCAGTGCCGATCGCCGAGCGGCCCTGGTGGCGCGAAGCGATCGACGAACCCGACCCGCTGCGGTCGATCCAGCTGTACGCGCGGAACATGTGCCGCATCTCTGGGCGAGTGGGCCTTGTGCTGCGTGCGCTGGAGACCGCCGCGTCGATCGACGCTGACGCCGCCGACGTGTGGGCGCGCTTCCAACACCAGCGACGAGTCGGACTGAACGAGTTCGTGGTCACGTTGGCGCACAAGACCAGTGCGCTTCGCTACGACGAGAACACGATCACCGACACGATGTGGATGCTCGCACCAGACGCGTACTTGCGCCTCGTGCACGACGCCGGCTGGCCCGTCGAACAGTTCCAGGCATGGCTAGCCGACCTCCTGCAGCGCATGTTCCTCGAATGAGTCCTCGATCGACGCCACGCGCTTTCGATCGGGCGTGCACGTGCGCCTGCCACGACGAGATTGGGAGTCCCGCGGAAGTAGGCTGCCGCTGAGCGGATCACGAAGGTTGGGCTGGCCCACTGGCATCGCGCATCGGCGGAAGCGCTGAAGCACGGCCTGTTCAACCAAGTCCACTTCTTGGTGATCCCCATGGCATTTCATGCATGGGCCTGGCAGGATCCGGGTCGTGGCGGGGGACACGAGACCGGCAGGAAGCGTCGAGCTGGCCCCGCTCGAGAGATCGAGCAGCGGGTCCAGGCCCGGGCCAAGGACATCGCCCTCGACATGGGCCGACCCGAGGGCGCCGCCCGCCTCCGGGCCCTCATCGACGACGAGGCCGCGGCCTGGTCCGACGACTTCCGCCGGGGCCGCCGCGACTTCGACCTGTCCGAGCCGGCGGCCGTCGCCGAGCGAGCCTTCCGCAACCTTGCCGGCTACGGACCCCTCGAACCCCTCCTCACCGACGACGACGTCTGGGAGATCATGATCAACTCCCCGACGTCGGTCTTCGTGAAACGCCACCGCGGGCGCAGCGGCTCACCACAGAGGATCCCTCGTGCTACTCCCGCGATCGTGCTGGGAGCATGAAGTAGAAGGTCGAGCCGTCGCCGGGCGAGCTCTCGAGCCAGAGCCGCCCGTGGTTGAGCTGGGTGTAGCGGCGGGCGATGTTGAGGCCGATACCGACGCCCCGGTGGTAGGGGCCGGCTTGGTAGAAGTGCTGGAAGATCTTCGACTGGTCGGCGGGGGCGATGCCGATGCCCTGATCCCGAACCCAGACCACTACTTCGTCACCGTTGGCTCGAGCCCCGATCTCGATTCGCGTGCCGGCCGGGGAGTACTTGGAGGCGTTGAGCAGCAGGTTCCGCAGCACGGTGGTCAACGCGCCGGCGTCGGCACGCACGGCGAGCGGGGGGACGGCGATGGCCACGACGTGGCCTTTGAGCGTCTCGGCCATGCGGTCTACGAGGCTGGCGACGACGGCCGACAAGTCGAGGGGCTCGATGCGCAGTTCGACGCGACCGGCTTGAAGTCGGGAGTAGTCCAGGACGCGTTCGACCATCGACGTCATCTCGGTCGCGTTGGCCGAGATCCGCTCCAGAACGTGGTGCGACTCTGCGGCCGGGAGGCGCCCGTGGTCATTGAGCAAAAGTTCGGTCAGTCCCGCGATCGAGGTGAGCGGGGTGCGCAGCTCGTGGGAGACGGTGGCGAGGAACTCGTCTTTGAGCTTGTCGACGTCTCGTAGCCGGTCGGCGTCGTCTCGTTGACGCGTGTAGGCGTCGCGAAGACGCTCGTCGGCCGCGTGCTTGTCGTCGACGTCGCGTATCGTGACGACTAGACCGTCGACGTCGGGGTCGTCGAGCAGGTTGACGGTAATGGCCTCGACCCAACGCCAACCGTGGCGGGCGTGGCGGAGACGGAACTCCATGCGCTCGCTCGCCCCCGCCTGGGACCGCAGCCGATCGATGGACGCTCCAACGTGGTCGACGTCGTCGGGATGGATGTCGTTGAAGGCGCTCTCGCCGATGTTGGTGTAGGCGGGAGCGTCGATGAGTCGCTCGATGCTCGGCGTGGCGTACTGAACCCGCAACGACCGGTCGAGGACGACGACAACATCGTGGAGGTTCTCTACGAGCGAGCGCATCCACCGTTCGCGGCGTCGGATGTCCTCCTCGTGGCGGACCCGTTCGGTGATATCGCGGATCGTGACCACGAGCCCACCCACGCTCGGATTGTCGAGCAGGTTGTCGACGAACACCTCGGCAAGGTGCCACGACCCATCACCGAAGCGGATGCGCAGCTCGACCGGCCCGACCGGCGTCGACCGCAGCAGCGCGTCCTCGAAGGCGACCAGGGCTGTCGTCTGGTCGTCGGGGTGCACGAGATCGAACGCCTGCGTCCCGTTCGCCTCGGATCCCGAGATTCTTGTCAGCAGCCCCGCCGCCGGGTTCGAATAGCGTACGGTGCCGTCGGCTTCGAGCACAGTGATGATGTCGGTGGTGTGCTCCAGCAGGGCATGCAAACGGGCTTCGCCGGCCGACACGCCGTAACCGCTGGAACTTTCATTCCAGGAGAAGATCAGCGCGAAACGAGGCTCGGGTCCTGGCACCGGGCTGATCGACGCGTCGAGGCATAACAGCGCGACCTCCGCCGCGACCCGGATTGTGACATTCCGGGTTTCGTCGCCGGTGACGGCCAACGCGCCGTCGGGAAGGCGCAACGCCGCGGTCAGCCAGTCGAGCGTGACCAGCGCCGGACCTCGCTGCTCGAGACCCGACGGCGGTCGCAGCGCGACGTCGTTGCTCGCCACTGGCGTCCCGGCATCGTCGACCACGACGAGCGCCAGCCCCTGCCGGTCGAGCATCCGGGCCAACACCCGCACGGGGACCGAACCGAGCCCGCCAACATCGTGAGCAAATCGCCCTCTCCCGGGGCCAGGTGCAACAGGGCCGTCGCTCACCACGCACGGCCGCCGATGCGCATTCGACGGTGTCGTCACGTTCCGTACCGCCGCGGCCACCGCATACCCAATCAGCGTGGGCCGACCCGTCCATGCACGGCAATGCTCCGATCGGACCAATATCCCTGCCCCATCGGGCTAGTCATCAACACGATGAGCGGCAAGAACAGCAGCCGTTCGTGAACAGGAACGTGACCGTGCCCCCCGGGAGGTGTCTGCGCCCGTCCATTGCTCACCTGTCGTTCCCAGCCTGCCCGGGCGAAGTGTTGGAGCTCCTGTTCGAGGCGGTCACGGGTCGACGCGTCCAGCGACAGCCGACCGGCGAGCTGTTGTGCGAGCGCCAACGCTCCGCGGTCGAGCGCGACGGCCGGGCACGGAGGACTCGCCGGACTCGACGCAGCGGTCGACTTGCGTTTTGAAGATCGCCACCGATGCCCCCCATCCCGCCCGTCCACGCGGTTCGTCCGATCGACAACACGAAGGTTGGGCTGGCCACTGGCATCGTGATCAGCGGAAGCGCTGAAGCAGGGCCTGTTCAACCAAGTCAACTTCTTGGTGATCCCCATGGCATTTCATGCATGGGTCTGGCAGGATCCGGGTCGTGGCGGGGGACCCGAGACCGGCAGGAAGCGTCGAGCTGGCGCCGCTCGAGGAGATCGAGCAACGGGTCCAGGCCCGGGCCAAGGACATCGCCCTCGACATGGGCCGCGCCGAGGGCGCCGGCCGGCTTCGCGGGCTGATCGACGACGAGGTCGCCGCCTGGTCCGACGACTACCGCCGGGGCCGCCGCGACTTCGACCTCTCCGAGCCGGCGGCCGTTGCCGGCCGCGCCTTCCGCAACCTCGCCGGCTACGGACCCCTCGAACCCCTCCTGGGCGACGACGACGTGTGGGAGATCATGATCAACTCACCGACGTCCGTGTTCGTGAAACGTCACCGCGGTCGCAGCGGCTACCACGACGAGGTCTTCCACGACGACGAACACGTCGTGCGGACCCTCACCAAGATCCTCGACGACTCCGCCACCACCGCCCACCGCAAGCTCGACGCCACCGAAGGCCTCCAAGACGCGCAGCTCGACGACGGCTCCCGCATCCACATCGTCCACGGCGACATCTCCCGCGGCGGCCACATCATGGTCAACATCCGCCGCTTCGGCGGCGTCCGGTACCGCACCCTCGACGAGCTCGTCGCCCTCGAGATGCTCACCGCCCAGGCCGCCCAGTTCCTGCGGGCCTGCGTGCAGGCCCGCCTGTCGATCGTCTTCGCCGGCGCACCGGGCGCAGGCAAGACCACCATGCTCTCCTGCTGCGCCGCCGAGCTCGACCCGTCGCTGCGCGTCGTCATCGCCGAAGAGGTCTTCGAAGCCGACGTCCCCCTCCCGAACGTCGCCCAGATGCAAACCCGACCGGCCCGGGCCGAACGCCGCGAGGTCGACCTCCGCCGGCTCGTCGCCGGCTTCCTCCGCATGGCCCCCGACGTCGCCATCGTCGGCGAGGTGAGAGATCGAGAAGCGCTCCC
>JACDCH010000198.1 GCA_013694495.1 Acidimicrobiia bacterium
CCCCCCCCCCCCCCCCCCCCCCCCCCCCCCCCCGCCGCCACCACCGCTCGCGACGGAGGCCCTTCACCTTGCCCTCCGGTCGCTGAGCGCAACTCAGCCCGGGACGGGCTCGAGCAGGCCTTGGAGGCGGACGAGGCCGGGGCCGAAGCGCTCGTCGACGAAGCGCTGGACCTCGGGCGTCACGACTGTGATCCTTGCGGTCACGAAGGGGTCGTCGGGCTCGACGCCGGCCGCCCAGATCCGGCCCAGCACGGCGCGGCTCTCGTCGTCGGCGTCGATGAGCGCGGCCTGGACGGCGTGGAGCTCCGACTCCGTGGGCCGGACCTGGCGCTCGACGCACAGCGGTCCCTGCCACACCCGGCGGATGGCGGCTTCGGCCCGGGCGGCGTCTTCGGTCACGATGACGTTGATCCGCGCCGGGACGCCGTCGTCGGTGATGTAGAGGACCGCGAGGTCGGGCAACCCCTGGGCGAGGGGCCCGACGGCGGACGGCTCCACCGGTGGCCCCTCGACGCCGGGATCGTCACAGAGTCGCGTCGGTTCGGGGTCGAGCTCGGGCTCGGCGCGTGGGCCGGGTGTCCCCGTGATCGACAGCGCCGTGCCGTCCCACGTCCCCGTGAACGAGAACTCCCCCCAGGTCGTGCCGCGCACCGACTCCTCGCCGGCGACGGGCGTCCCACGACCACGCGTCGAGGGGCACGCCGTCGCACTGCGGCGGCCTCGACTGGAACACCGCCGAGCAGAGAACGGGACCGTCGGTGGCGCTCTCCAACACCATGCCGTCGCCCCGATAGACCGGCTCGTCATCGGTCTCGGTCGCGGCGAGCCGGAACCCGCACACGCCAGCGGGTCGGCCGCTCGGTTGGACATCAGGCGGGGGGCAGGCGTCGGGAGCGCCGAGGGCGGCGGCGTTCGGGAGGAACGAGGCGGCTTCGTCGGGGCCGAGAGCGAGCATCCCGAGGGTCCCGGTGAGCGGCAGCACCCGCTCTTCGACCGTGTCGCCGGCGACGTCGTAGCGACCGAGGGCGAGCGACTCCCCGCCCTGGGACCGACCAGCGAAGAAGAGCTGGGCGCCGTCCGGCGACCAGGCGATGGGGCCGTAGGGCTCGAGGGGGCTGGTCGCTACGGGGGTCACGGTGCCGTCGCTCGTGTCGACGAGCGCCAGCTGTTCGACGTCGCCGCCGCCGGAGAAGCGCACGGCGAGGCGCGACCCGTCGGGCGAAAACACGGCGGAGTACGGCGCGCCGCCCAGCTCGTCGGTGGTCACGGTCTCCCCGGTGGCGTGCGACCGCAGCAGCAGCCGCGTGCAGTCGCGCTCGCACCAGGCGAGCTGGCTGCTCGAGGCCGTCAGCGCCCGCCCGTCCTCGAGCGTCGCCACGACCGAGCCGGTCTCGGCTTCCCACAGGTCGACCGCCGTCGTCCGCTCGAGCGCGAGCCCGCCGGGCACCGCGGCCATCGGGAACCCGCCCGGCGTCTGCCACTGCCCGAGGAGCTCGCCGGCGGCGGAGAAGCGGCCGACCGTGTAGGCAGCCGCCGTGCCGCCGGGCTCGGGCTCGCCCATGACCGCCCACACGTCGCCGGTGTCAGGCCCGGGCACGAACACCCAGGCGTCGCGGAGCGGGATCGACGGACCGCCGTCGAACGGGGCGAGGTGGGGTGGGCCGTAGCCGACGACGAGCGCGTCGCCCGACCGGAACGGCGGGCCCTCGTCGCCGGCGGTCTGGCCCTCGATCCGCCGCCGGCCGACGTTCCCCATGTCAAGGTCGAGGGCGGTGGCGCCGTCGTAGCCGTCGTCGAACAGCAGCACGACGCCGGTGTCCTCGGCGAAGACGGCGCCGTCCTCACGGCCCTCCTCCACCACGTCGACCTGGTGGGGCGGCCCGTCGTCGACAAGGACCGATGCCGCGGCACCGGCGCCCGCCACCGCCAGCAGGCCGGCGACGACGAACGTCCGACGGCGGCGACGACGCCGGCGCGCCGCGCCGGCCACGAGGCGGGGGACGACGTCGAGGTCGGGCACCTCACCCGCAGCGGCGCGCAGCTGGGCTTCCAGATCAGGCACGGAGCGCCTCCTCGGGTTCGTCGGTCTCGTCTGCGTGGCCGAGGCCGGCCGCCCGGAGCCGGGTGATGGCCTGGTGCGTGAGGGCCTTCACCGTCCCCTCGCTGCAACCGAGGGCGACGGCCGCGCCGGCCACGTCGAGGCCGGCGTAGAAGCGGGCCACCACCGCCGCTCGTTGTCGGGGCGCGAGGCCGGCGACCGCTGCGCGGACCGCGACGGCGGCGGGCGTGTCGGGGAGGAGAGAGGACTCGGCGGGGGCGCCGGCCCGCTGGTGGGCGCGGCGCTCGGCCGCGCGCCGCTGGAACCACGAGCGAGCCAGGTTCAGCGCCGTGCGATGGAGCCACGCGTCGGGTCGCTCCATCAGCGCCACCCGATCCCACCGCTCCCACACCCGCACGAGCGCCTCCTGGGCGAGCTCCTCGGCGACCCCGGCGTCGCCCAGGTACAAGGCCAGCGAGCCCACGAGCCGCGGCCGTTCGCGGCGGCAGAACTCGATGCAGCCGTCGCGCCCGGGATCGTCCACCACCCCAACAGACGCACGGGCCACCGCAACGGTGTAGCCCGTCGCGGCTAATTCAGGATGAGGGACCAGCCGTCGATGCTGCCGCTGAAGCGTTCCTCGTCGTCGGCGACGAGGAGGCGCCAGTCGCCGACGGGGTCGACGCCTTCGAGGGCGCCGAGGTCGGCCACCGCCCGGCGGCCTTTGCGCTGGGCGTCGTCGCCGCCGAGGTCGGTGGCGCCGATCTGGATCGGGAGGGGCCCGTCGCTGGCGTCGGGGCCGCCGACCACGACGACGAGCGTGCGGTCCTCGAGCGAGGTGGTGCCGCCGGCGTCGGACACGAGGGTCACGACCGTGCCGTCGGGCGCGACGAGCCACACGTCGAGGTCGCGGGGCCGGCCGTGGGTGACACCTTGCAGCTCGACGGCCACCTCCTGGAGCTCGCCGTCGAAGTCGTCGACCTCGACGGTCGACGGGTACGGCCCGGCCTTGCCCCGGGAGCCGACGGCGGGCACGCGGATCGGGTCGTCGGTCGAGAAGCGGGAGCCGTCGGGGGTGCCGGCGCCGTTGTCGGCCAGCCACTCGGTGAACGCGGCGACCTGCGTGTAGACGGTGGGCCGGAAGGCCCGCCCGCAGCCGGCGCCCCAGCTCACGATGCCGACCAGCAACCACTCGCTCTCGGAGCTGTCGCCGGGCACGACGAGCGGGCCGCCGCTGTCGCCGAAGCAGGCGTCGACGTGGCCCCGCTCCCGGCCGGCGCACACCTGGGTGTCGGTGAACACGTTGGATCCGTCCTGGGCGTACTCGCTCCGGCACCGGCCGTCGTCGACGATGTCGATGCTCGCCTCGAGCAGGACGTCGGAACCGCCGTCCCCCTCCGACGTGGCCCCGAAGCCGGTGACGTAGGCCGGGTCGCCGCCGGCGGTGAGGCGGGCTGCGGTGTCCGGGTCGGGCAGCGACACGGGCTCCACGCCGTCGGCCTCGTCGAACGGTTCGTCGAGCACGAGGATGGCGATGTCGTTGCGGATCTCGGCTGCGTCGTAGTCCTCGTGCTGCCGGATCGCCTCGACGCCGCGCTGCTGGCCGGTGTCCCGGTCGCTGAGGTCGACGCTCCCGGCGAACACCTCGATGTCGGACACGCCGAGCCCGTCGGTGCAGTGCGCCGCGGTGAGCACGATCTCGTAGGTCAGCAGCGAACCGCCGCACCACTGCTCGTCGCCCACGAACATGGCGACCTGCCAGGGCCACTCGCCGTCGTCGGCCTCGTCGCCACCGGTGATGGCGGCGGCCGGGTCGGCGCCCGGCACGCCCGCGACCAAGAGTGCAAGGGAGGCGGCGAGGGCGAGGAGGGTGCGGCGCATCGTGTGGATCCCACGCCGGCGGGGGGCAGGAGGTTCCCGAGGTTACGGAGACGGCGCCGCCGCCGGACTTCAGCTGCGCAGGACGATCACCGGCGGGTCGATCATGCCGTGCTGCTCGGCGCAGAAGGCCCGGTAGAGCTCGAGCATGCCGTGGGCGTCGATGACGAGCTCGACGTTGCCGGCGGCGTCGAGGTTGAGGTTGGCCCCGTGGATGGTGAAGCAGACGTCGGTGACCTCGGTGTTGGAGGCCGGCACGTTCAGCGTGTGGACGGACCCGGCCGGCTCGTAGAGGTAGGAGCCGGCGGTGTTCACCGCCTCGGGGCTCTCGAGGTAGTGCCAGCTCCCGCTGCGGGTGAAGGCATCGACGTGACCCGTGTGCTTGTGCGTCTGCACCAGGATCCCCGGCGTGAGGAGCGTGCGGATGACCCACACGCCCGTGGCGAGGTCGACCCGCAGCAGCTGGAGCCGGGAGCCGTCGCCGAGGTCGACGAAGGGCAGCTCGTCCTCGCCGCGGTGGATGGTGGGCGGGGCGGTCTCGGTCACGCTCATGGGGCGATCCTCCCGCGTTCGCGGTGCTCGTCGCGCAGCCGGCGCTTGTAGAGCTTGCCATTGTCGTCGCGCGGCAGCCGGTCGACGAAGGCGACGGCTCGCGGACACTTGAAGCCGGCGAGCCGCTCCCGGCAGAAGGCGAGGAGCTCGGCGTCGGACGCGGTGGCGCCGGGCTCGAGCTCGACGACGGCGAGGACGGTCTCACCCCACTCGTCGTCGGGGATGCCGATGGCGCCGGCGTCGGCGACGGCCGGATGGGTGAGCAGGACGGCGTCGATCTCGGCCGGGTAGATGTTCACGCCGCCGGAGATGATGAGGTTGGCGCTGCGGTCGGTCAGGAAGAGGAACCCGTCCTCGTCGAGGCGGCCGACGTCGCCCAGCGTGAAGTGCTCGCCCCGGTAGGCCGACGCCGTCTTCGCTTCGTCGCCGCGGTACTCGAAGCGCTGCTTGCCGGCGGCCCGGATCCACACGAGCCCCTCGTCACCCACGGGCAGCGGTGCGCCCGACTCGTCGCCGACGTGAAGGTGGCGGGGGTCGGGGCGGCCGACGGTCCCGGGCTTCGTCAGCCACGTCGCGCTGTCGACCACGCACCCGGCGCCTTCGGTGGCGGCGTAGTACTCGTGCACGATCGGCCCCAGCCACCCGATGACGGCCTGCTTCACGGGCACCGGGCAGGGGGCGGCGCCGTGCACGATCGCCTTCAGCGACGACAGGTCGTGCGCCTCCCGCTCGGCCGCCGGCAGGGCGAGCAGGCGATGGAACATCGTGGGCACGAGGTGGGCGTGGGTGACCCGGTGCTGCTCGATCAGGCGCAGCGCCTCGCGGGCGTCCCACCGCTCCATGAGCACCACCGGGACGCCGCAGGTGAACGGGCACACCATGCCGATCTGGAACGGGGCAGCGTGGTAGAGCGGGCCGGTCACGAGGTGCACGTCGCCGTCGCCGTAGGCGTAGGCGGCGACGCCGAGGAGCAGGCCGTCGGGGTCGGGCGGCTTGTCGACGCCCTTCGGGTAGCCGGTGGTCCCCGATGTGTAGAGCATCGCCGTGCCGAGGCTCGGATCGTCGATCGGCGCGCCGTCCTCTGCCGCGAGCGCGTCCTCCCAGCGCTCGAAGCCGGGGAGGTCGCCACCCACGGCGAGGCGCACCTCCACGCCGTCGGCTCCGGGCACCGCGCGGGCGCAGCCGGCGCCGGCCACGAACGCCCGGGCTCCGCAGTCCTCGACGATGTACGCGGCTTCGGGCGCGGTGAGGTGGAAGTTCACCGTCGTGAGGCGGAAGCCCGCACGCGTGCAGGCGGCGTAGGTCTCGACGAACTCGGCCCGGTTCGTGCAGAGGATGGCGACGCCGTCGCCCGCCTGCAGCCCGCGACGGCGCAGCAGGCGCACGAGGCGGTTGGCGTTGGCGTCGACCTCGCGGCGCGTGCGGTCGCCCGACGGCGCGATGAC
>JACDCH010000199.1 GCA_013694495.1 Acidimicrobiia bacterium
GGGCACTGGCCTTCCGCTTCTTCAACGTGTTCGGCCCGCTCCAACCGGCCGGCCATGCGTATGCAGCCGTCGTCCCCGCCTTCGTCGACGCTGCCCTGGCCGGGCGCAGTGTCGAGGTGCACGGCGACGGCGGGCAGACGCGCGACTTCACCTATGTCGACACCGTCTGCACCATCCTCACCCGGGCGGTCACCGAACAGGTGGGCTCCGACAAGCCGGTGAACCTCGCGTTCGGGGGTCGCTACGACCTCCTCGGCGTGCTGGCCCTCCTGGAGGAGATCCTGGGGCGCCCCGTCGAGCGCCACCACGTGGCGACGCGGGCCGGCGACGTGCGTGACTCCCAAGCCGATCGCACCCGTCTCGAGGCGCTCTTTCCCGGTGTGGTACCGGTGTCTCTGGACGACGGGCTGCGCCGCACGGTCGAGTGGTTCCGCACCGCCGGCTGAGGGTGCCGCGGGCCCGGTTGCTACGCTCGTCCTCTCCACTCGGGCGAGTGGCGGAATAGGCAGACGCGCTGGCTTCAGGTGCCAGTGTCCGAAAGGACGTGGGGGTTCAAGTCCCCCCTCGCCCACAGCAAAAGCCCAGGTCAGGGCGTAGTCGGAGGGTCGAAAACCCCCGATCTCTACCGGATCTCTACCGAACATTCGGTGTGAGGGAGGACGAACGTGCCAGCGAGCAAGGTCACCGACCTCCGCCAGCGACGCATCGAGCGCCTCGCTGATGAGTTGGAGCCGTACCTCCGGCGCGGCCACGTCATCGTTGAGATCGACCGTGTTCCTTCTGCTGAAGAGTGGCGCGCCGCTGCCCGTCTGGCCACCAGACGCAACGGCTGGCAGGTCCGCACCGGGATGAGCCGGGGACGCGGGAGAGCGTATGCGGCGCGCGTCGACCCAGAGTTCGAGCGGTCCTGGAACGGCTCGCCCTGATCGATGCCGAGCGACGGAGCCGCACAAGAGCCGCCCGTTGCCCGTCAGACCAGTGGTGGCGGAGTGGGTGCGATCAGGATCTGGGCCGTCTCGGCGATGCGCTTGCTCTGCCCCTTGCTCTTCTTCGCTCCCTGCAACGTGAAGACCATGGCGTGCTCGGGGCTGCCGTCCTTCGGGGACTTCACGATCCCCTGACCCTGGGCTCGGACATCAGCGGCGGTGACCATGGCGATGCCGTGGTCGGTGGACCATCGCAACTCGCTTGGCGTTCGTCCTGACTTCGCCACCTCCGAGTGGAGGAAGACCGACACCGCCACGGCGGGAACCCCAAGATCGGGGAGTTTGCTCTCGTTCTGGTCCTGGAAGGCGTTCGTCTGGACCCGCACTGGAGTGGTGCCGTCCCAGACGACGTGGCCCGTGGAGATCACCCGGTAGAGGACCTCGTCTCCGCTGATCGAGGCGTCGTCGGAGTAGACGCTGCCGGGCTCGGGGGCCACGCTGGGGTCAGGCTCAGCCCTGGTCGAGCAGCAGAGCGAGGGCGTCGAGGACGGGCTGCTTGACCGTTGTCAGCGGGCCCTCGACCTCCTCCCCGGTGGGCCAGCAGACCAGAGCCTCCACTACGCCACTGTTGGCGATGTCCAGCATGAGATCGACGACCTGGCTCTCCCATTCCAGAAGCACGCCGCCCTCGACCGATGCGCTGATCGACGGGATAGCGCTCGTGGGGAGGTCTGCGACGAACCGCTGGGCGATGCGGATTGAGGCGAGGCTGGGAGCAATCGCTCCGCGCCCGTCCCAGTTTTCCTCCAGAGCACCATGGGCTGCGAGCACGTGACCCACAGACAGCCCGAGCGGAGCTGCCGGTCGTGGCGCCGGCCGAGGCCGCGCGGGAGCCGTCATGACATCACGATCCGAAAGCAGGTCCCCGGTGCTGGACATCCCTCGGCCTGGCCACGGCAGGATCTCGGCCTCGCTCATCGTTGAGCCAGGGCGACCTTCGAGCAACGTCACGGTTCCATCCCCTCCTTGATGTCGTCTCGTTCCCAGGCGGAGTGCATCGCCGGGGTGGTCAGGTCGGCGAACCCTCGCACGATCCATTCGTGCGCTAGCTCGGCGAACCTCTGGATGCCGCCTCGTCCCTCCCCGATCGGCCGTCCTCGTGCGGTGAGGTTCATGAGGAACACCGGCTCGGCGGCAGAGCGGCGGAACCCAGGCACGACCTTGACGTGGAGGCGACCAACGGGCTCACCTTCGTGGGTCATCACGAACTGACCGTCGGTCCGCTGTTGCTCCGGCGAACCGAGGAAGGGTCCGTCGGTGGGCCGAAGGTACGTGAAGACCTCTGTTGCCTCACTGTGGTTCGTCCACACTCCGCTTGGCTCGATGTGGTTGATGTAGGTGACCTCGACCTGGTCGTGGACGAGCCCCTTGTCTGGGGCGACGGCTGCTTCGACCCGGTCGATCCAACCGGCAAACGCCTCCCACCGGCTTTCCCATCGGCCGTACTCCGCATCAGGTGCGACTTTGCGCCAGTTCGCTGCGAGCCAGTCCGGCTGGAGTTGGAGCAGCTCATCGCCGGTCTCGTTCAGGAACCAGTACCTGGTTGGCGGTGGGCCAGTGAGGAGTTCCAGCGAGACCTGGTCCACCACTGCTCCGGGACCGAACCTCTCGGTCGGAGCGTCGTAGCCCGGCTGCTCCTGAACCGTCCGGAACCCGAGATCCCTCAACTCGTTGCCCAACTGCCCGACCGACACCACCGAGTAGTCCGCCACCTGCTGGAACCGAGAGCCGATGACGACCTCAGTTACCGGCGGTGCCTTGAAGCTCGGAAGTGTGCTCATGGTGGTCAGCTCACGGTAGGGCCACTGGTGGCGTGTTGTACGTCGCAGTACGCTGCTCATGGTTCACGCTTCGTGATCCACGATGCACGAACCAAGATCAGACTACTGGTGGCCCCTGGTGAAAACCGCGACCGATACCCAGGCGTTGTCCAAGCTCCTGTTCAATGCCCAACACCGGATGACCGTGGCGGCAGTGTTCGCCGGGACCAACGAGGTCCTAGGCCACGAGGAAGTCGCTAGCCGAGCGAGCGTCAGCCGCTCGGTGGCCCACAAGGAATTGGGGGTGCTGGTGCGCATCGGCGCCCTCGATCGCTTAGCGGCCCTCCGGCAGGTGAGCTACCAGCGTGCGGCGTCGCCCTTCTGGGCGTTCCTGGAGGACCTGGCCAAGCGAACGTAGGAGCGCTTGCTCACCGGCCATCGGGCCGTGTCGCCCGCCAGCTAGATCGGACCACCTGAGCGCCAGCTCGATGGGACCACCCGGAGGGTGCGCTGCGGCTGGTGCCGTGGACGCACTGCTTCACCGTCGTAGGGGTGACGCCGTGTGGGTTCGAGGAATGCCTGACCCAGCAGAGTTCCGCCAAACTCGCTCAAACTCCGTCCCGCTGGTCCACGGCCTCGTCCGCAGCGGGCGTAGTCCCGAGGATCAGGTTGGCGATTTGGTTCGCGGCCTCGTCGTGGAGCATGGGCGACACATGGCTGTAGATGTCGAGGGTGATGCCGATGGTCGAGTGGCCGAGGCGCTCCTGGACGACCTTGGGGTGGATGCCCTGCTCGAGTGCGAGCGTCGCCCAGGTGTGACGGAGGCCCTTGAGCGTCAGCCTCGGCGAGTCGAGCGTTCGCTGCCGCCGGAGAAAGGTCGTGCTCACAGTCTCGGGGCGGAGCGCTGATCCGTCAGGGCGGTGGAAGACGAGGCCTTCGCCGGAGTGATCCGGACCGACGAGCAGGCGCTCCTCGAGCATCCGCCGGCGGTGGTCGCGGAGCACGGCGACCGTCGCCGGGTCGAGCGAGATCGGGCGGCGGCCACGAGCAGTCTTTGGTTCGCTCACGGCGATCTTGCCGTTGATCGACAACATCGTCTGCACGACTCGGAGCCGGCCGGCGTCGAGGTCGACGTCCTGCCAGCGAAGTCCGAGCGCTTCGCCTCGGCGCATGCCGCTGGTGGCGAGCAGGACCCATAGCGCGTGGTTCCGGTCGCCCGACGACGCGGTGAACCCGAGGAACTCCTGCAGCTGGCCGGGGGTCCAGGTCCTCACGTCGTCGGCATCGACCGCGACTCGCGGCGGGTCGGCCTGGTCGACGGGGTTCTTGGCCAGGCGCTCCCACCTCACCGCGGCGCCGAAGGCCTTGTGGAGCACGACGTGGACGGCCTTGACCGTGCTCGGGTCGAGGGAGAAGGAGTTGTCGGTCTTGATCGGGTCGGCCCGGTAGGCGGCCTGTCGCCGAAGTAGGGAGGCGACCGTGTCCTTGGTGATGTGGCTCGCCTCCTCGAACTCGACCCGGAGTCGATCGGCGGTGGCCTGCAACGACATGCCCCCCAAACGCAACTCGCCGGCCCGTGCGACGACGTCGGGGGAGTAGCCTTTGCCTGTCCGCGACGGCTTCCGCCGACCACCCTCGAGGAGCTGCGTGTAGAGCGCGTTGAGGGTGCCGGCGTCGATTCGTGTGAGCCGCATCCCGCCGATATAGGGAACCACGTGGTTGCGGACCTTGGACCGGTACCCGTTCCAGGTCGTGGCCTTCAGCGTCGACCGGATCGTGACCAGCCACTCGTCGAGGAACTCGGCCACCGTCTCCTGTGTCGGTTCGACGTACACGCCCCGGTCGAACTTCGAGAGCAGGTCGATTCGAGCGCGTTCGGCCTCCCGTCTGGTCCGGTACCCGGAGTGCCACTTCGTTCGCCGCTTGCCAGTCCCCGGATCGGGGTCAAGCTCGATCTTGACGTAGTACACGCTGTCCCGGCGGATCACAGATCCCCGCATCAGTCCTCCTCGTCGCCGACCATGCCAGCGTTGGGGTCGTCGCCTTCCTCGAAGGAGTGCGACAAGAAATAGCCCTTGGGGCCAAGTTCGCGGATCTTGGTGCCGATCTCGACGAGGAACTCGGCGACCTCGTCGAGGCGATCGGACCGGTCGACGGCGAGAGCGCTGAGACGCCTGCGCCGCCAGGTCCGGAAGTGCTGATGCCAATTGTGCGGGTGTTCGCCGTCCACAAACAGCGCGGCCTGCAGATCGGTGACCTCATCCGGGCTTGTCAGCTTGAGCTCCTGGAGCCGGTCGTCGAGATCTGCGAGCTGCCAGTCCTGCCCGAGTAGCGACACGTACACGTCGCTCGTCGGGCGGCGGGTGTCGGCCAGCTCGCCCTCGAAGTCGGGCGGGGGGAGGAAGAAGTAGGCGATCGGCACTCCGAACACGTGGGAGAGCAGGTACAGCTCGTGGGCGTCGAAGCGTCGGCGCCGGTCGCCGTCGAAGCCTCGTTCCATGGCCGAGATCGAGGCCTGGGGCAACAGGTTGCCGGTGAGTTCTGCGAGGCGTTCGGCGACCTGGGTCTGGGTCATCCCCCGCCGCTCGCGGATCGCCTTCACGTTGAACGAGACGATCGCGTTGACGTCGAGGCGGCCATCGTCGCCGTCGTCGGGTGTGTCCGTGGTTGCTCGTCGGGGGCTGCGGGGCACCACCATCTCCAAATCTTCTCGGATGTTCTTGACAACGCTAGCACATTGCGCGAGAACTGTATACCGCAATGTTGTATAGCGAGGAGCAGTGTGCCAATGTTCGATGATCTCCCCTACCTCCTGACGGTCGAGCAGGCCGCCCAGGTCCTCCAGATCGGCCGGTCGAAGGCCTACGAGCTCACCGTCGAGTACGAGCGCAGCGGTGGGCGCTCCGGTCTGCCGTTCATCTGGGTCGGCAACCAGAAGCGCATCCCCCGCGTCGAACTCGTCGCGTACGTCGAGCGCCAGCTCCTCCGCCCGCCCGCCGCCTGATGGCAGCGCCGTCGGCGGGGTCGACGCCAGTCCTGATCGGACCGGCAGCGGCCCCACTTCGTCGCGCGCTCTCCGCCTCCGCGTGGGTCGCGCTCGAGTGTCTTGTCGCCCGTTCCCACCCGCGTCCGAGCGGCCGGGTGGTCGAGATCGGCGTTCGCAACCTCGCCGCCGAACTCGGCGGCTCCAAGAACACCGCCCAACGCGCCGTGGTCGCGCTGACCGAAGCCCGGTTGCTTACCGCCGACCACGCCCGAGCCGACGACGGCACCTTCCGGACCACCCGCTACCTCCTCCACCTCCCCACCGATGTCCTCGACTCCGTCCCGCCCCGACGACCAACCAGGCGAACGGGCCCGACCAACTCGAGCGACATCACCGCCGAGCCCACGCAGCTCTCACTGCTCGGCACCTGACCACCCACCCGATCAACCCTCCCCACCGAGGAACCCCGATGACCCACCGAACCCATCAACACGACAGACAGGTGCCCGCCGGCGGCGAGGGAGCGAACCCGTGCTGCGGGTGAGGACCATCTACGCCTCGACGGCTGCGTCCGCCGCCCGCTACTACGCCGGCCCGGACCGGGGCTATGCCGGCTACGTCGACCCGGAAGGAACCCAGGAGGCGCCGGGGCGCTGGGTCGGCCGACAAGCCGCCGACCTCGGACTGACCGGCCCGGTCGCAGCCGTTGACCTCGAAGCGCTCCTGTCAGGCCGCGACCCGACGACCGGGACCACGCTCGGCGCGCCGTTCGTCGATCGGTTCACCAAGCACGGCACCCTCATCCAGGCAGTCGCTGGCTACGACGCCACCTTCTCGGCGCCGAAATCCGTGTCGGTGTGGTGGGGTCTCACCGGTGACCAGGGCGTGCTCGACGCCCACGACTCCGCTGTCGCCGCCGTCCTCGGCCACCTCGAGCGGTACGGCTGCACCACCCGAGTGCGCGTCGACGGCACCCGCTCGTTCCCCGACGCCAACGGGCTGGCGATGGCCACCTTCCAGCAGTCCACTTCCCGCGAGGACGATCCCCAGCTGCACACCCACGCCGTCATGTCCAGCAAGGTCCAGGCCCCGAACGGGCGGTGGTACGCGCTCGACGCCCACTACCTCAAGCACCACCAGCACGCCCTCGGCAACCTCTACCAGTCGGTGCTGCGCGCCGAGCTCACCCACCGCTACGGCGTCACCTGGGGGCCCATCGTCAACGGCCAAACCGAGATCACCCAGATCCCCGACGACCTTCTCGACCAGTTCTCCAAGCGCACCCGCCAGGTCGACGACCTGCGCACGATGCTCCTCGGTGCGTTCCGAGAACGAGAGGGCCGCGACCCGACCCGGCGAGAAGCCGCAGCCATCGAACGCGACGCAGCGCTCGATTCCCGTCCCAACAAGAGCGGGCTTCCGATCGACCAGGCCCGCGCCCGCTGGCTCGACGAAGCCGCCCAGCTCGGCTGGACCCCCGATCGACTCACCACCCAGCTCGTCCCGCGGGCAACCCTCGACCAGCCCACGCCAACCGTCGACGACATCCTCGACACGATCACCGCCCACCGCTCCACCTGGCGGCGCGCCGACATCCTCGGCGCCATCGCCGCGACCACCCCGCCCCAGGCCCGCTTCGACGGCGCCACCTGGGCCCGGGCCCTCGAACACGCCACCGACCAGGTCCTCGACACCCACGTCGACCTCGACCCCGCCACCACCGGCGCAGTCCGAGCATCCGACGGCCGCTCGATCTGGTTCGACCCCGACCTCCCGCACCTGTCCCACAACCGGGTCCTGGCCCAGGAAGAGCGCATCCTCACCTGGGCCATCGCCGCCCACGACCCCGCCCCGTCCCCATCGGCCACCACCGACACCACCGGACTCGACCCCCTCCAGGCCGACACCGCACGAGCCGCCGCCGGCCACGACCCGCTCGTCCTCGTCGTCGGCCCTGCCGGCACCGGCAAGACCACCACCCTCGGCACCGCCGGCGCTGACCTCGCTTACCAGCACCGGCCGGTGTTCGGGGTCGCCCCGACCGCCAAGGCCGCCCGTGTCCTCGAGGCAGAAACGGGGATCCCGGCCGACACGATCGCCAAGCTCCTCCACGAATGGGACCGGCCCGACGGCCCCGGCACCGCCCACCACCTCCCCGCAGGCACGACCCTCATCGTCGACGAAGCCAGCATGGTCGGCACCAACACCCTCGACCGACTCGTCGGCCTCGCCCAGTCCCAGCACTGGCGACTGGTCCTCGTCGGCGACCCCCGCCAACTCCAGGCCGTCGGGCGCGGCGGCATGTTCGATGAGCTCTGCCGCACCGGCCGACCCCACCACCTCCAACACGTCCACCGTTTCACCAACCGCTGGGAAGCCGACGCCACCCTCGCCCTCCGCGCCGGCCACCCCAGTGCCCTCGACGCCTACTTCGACCACCACCGAGTGCGCGCCGGCGACACCGACGCCCTCGTCGCCCGCATTGCCGAGGCCTGGGCCGGCGACCACAAGCACGACCGCACCATCGCCGTCACCGCCGAGACCAACGCCCACGTCGACGCGCTCAACACCGCGATCCAGGCCCACCGACGAAGCCTCGGCCACCTCGACCCCGACCATGCCGTGGCCATCGGCGGCGGCGAGACCGCCGGCCCCGGCGACCACGTCGTCACCCGGCGCAACGACCGCACCCTGCGGACCACCAGAGGCGAGCCCGTCCGCAACCGGGAACATTGGCGCATCGACACCGTCGAACCCGACGGCTCCCTCGCCCTGTCCCAGGCGCGAGGACACGACCGGGTCACCGTCCCCGCCGACTACGCCCGTCAGCACCTCCGCCTCGGCTACGCCGCCACCGCCCACGGCCACCAAGGCGACACCGTCGACCGCAGCTACACCCTCATCACCCCCGGCACCAGCCACCGCGCCCTCTACGTCGGCGCCACCCGAGGCCGCCAGAGCAACCGGCTCCTCGTCGTCACCGACGAACCCGACCTCGACGCCGCCCGCGACACCCTCGAGCACGTCCTCACCAACGACCGCGCCGACATCCCCGCCGTCGCCCGCCGCCGAGAACTCGCCGAACATGCGCTCGCCGCGCCCCAGCCCGCCGCCGATCCGGTCGACGACGCCGAGCGCGCCGTCAGGCGAGCTATGGCCGCCTCCCGACCATTCGAGACCGAGGTCGCCGAACGCCGCGCCAACCTCGACGCCGCCCGCTCCGAGCTACGAACGCTCGAAACCAGGCACCGCGACACGGGACCGATCGGCAAGCACCGACTCCGCACCCCGCTCGCCACCGCAGCTGACTCGGTCGCCCAGGCCCAGGACGCCTACGACCTCGCCGTCGAAGCAGCAGCACCGACACGGAACGCACAGCTCGACGCGACCCGACAGCGAGACAAGCTCCTCGACGCCCAGGCCACCCAGCGGGTCATCGAGCGCCTCGATGCCCTGCAGCATCAGCCGCGCTCGCGTCCTGGCCCAGAGCTCGGACTCGGGCTGTGAACGGCCGACGCCTATGACCTCTCGTCGTCGAACGCGGCGAGCTTGGCGCTGCGGAGGTTGTCCTCGAACTCGCTCGGATCGAAAGCGGCCGGGTCGTAGTCCCGGCCCATCCACTCGCGCCGCTCCCGGTACTCGGGGTGGCGAGGGTCGGCCAGGATCGCGAGCAGGTCCTCGAAGCCACCGGTGCCGCCGCAGTCCTCGGGCGGACATGCCCGACGTCCGTCGACGCACGCTGGCACCACCATCACCGCGTCGACCGGGAAGACCTTCTCCACCTCGACGTCGTGGCGCCAGTTGTCGCCGAAGTCGTACCGGTAAAGGAAACGCGATCCCGGCCCGGCGATCGAGTCGAGCCGTGCGCCGGTCTCGTCGATGGTCGGGACACCCCAATCGTCACCGTCGGGATCCGGGATGCCGTAGTTCGAGCCGTCGATCTCGAAGTCGTGGAGGTGGTAGTCCCACCACCCGAACGCCGCCTGGATCATCTCGTGGATGTGATCGAGCGTGCTCGACCCGTCGACCAGCACCCGGCGCCACACCGCAGGCTTCGTGTCCCGCAGCGTCACCTTCAGCTGGAAGACAGCGCCGTCAGACCTCGGCGCGGGCTCGGCGAGAACCGGAGACGGCACGGCGATCCCCGGTCGCATCGGGATCACCTCGGCAAGTGGCTCAGCCGAGCCGACGACGGCTGCCAGCGCCCGGTCGGGTGACGAGCCGAGGTTATGGAGTGGGCCGATGATCACGCGCGCCAGGTCGAGCGACAGCTCGACGAGATCGGTCGCGCCCTCCTCGTGCCGGATCTCGGCCTGGAAGGTGAGCTCGTGCATCACCCCGACAACGCGACGGTCGTTCGTCGGCGCCAGCCGCACCTCCTGCATGGCACCACGTTCGGCCGAGAGGAACTCGTGCCCGGTGCCGTGCTGCCGGAGCACTGTCTCGATCGCCGCCGGCACCCGGTCGAGCAATGTCGAAGCCGGCGCCAGCTCGACGAGGACTGGCAGGAACGTCTGCTGGTTGACGAGCAGGGCCACTTGCGGACGCCAGAACAGCGCCGTGGCGAACCAATCGCCGAGCTCGGTGGTGGAGTGGTCGTCCGGTCTCGCAGCCGGCGCCTTCTTCAGCCGGTCCCGCAGCTTCTTCGTTCCGCGCACCACGAGCACGCATCGAGTGTCGCAGACCAGCTTCCAGTGCCACGGGTGACAGCGAGGCGAGGTCCTTGGGCGTCATTACCCCGGCTGCCCGTGGCGGAACTCGATGAACGCCCGGATGGCCGTCTTCATGTTCGCCTGGACCCCTGAGGTCCAGTCCTCCCATTCGGAGCCGTCGGTCAGTGCTCGACGAAGGCGGCTCTTGTAGTCGGAGATCGGGCGCTCCTCGATCCCGCGCGAACTGCGGAGCCAATCGCCGAATCGCTCGATCTCGTCGTGCAGGACCGGTCGTAGGCGGTGGAGTTGGTCGAGAAGCTCGGGGAGCCCGGAGCCGGCCGAACGATCAACTCGCGGTCTTGGCGCTGACGCCCGCGCTGCGTTGCCGGCTGACTGGCCCGCGCGTTTGCCCAATCGCTCGTAGGCGGCCTCCACGCGCTTCTTCACTTCGGGCAAGGGGAGTGGAGCGAGTTCATCGCAGACTTCCTTGGTCATCCTCGCCGCGGCCGTGAGCTTCCCGTCGCCGAGGAGGGCGTCGACGTTCGCGAAGCGCATCGGGACCGACGTCACCGGACATCCGATCAGTTCGGCGAGATGCTCCTTGACGGCTTTCGGTTGGTTCGAGGTCCCCGTGAGCAGGTACATGCCGACGATCACGATGTCGTCGTCACGCGTCCACCGGTGGCGAGCGTTGGATTCGGCCATGCCGAGGAGGTCGTCGAAGTCCACGTGTCCATTGTTACATGATTTTAGAGTTACACGTCAACTACCACCGAGCAGGAAAAATGCTTGTTCGCTGTTCTCGTGCACGAGAACAGCGAACAGTAAGGTAGGGTTGCGTCATGGTCGGGACCCGCAGCGACACGGTTGAGGACCACGCGGTGGTCTCCCTCGTCCAGGCACTCGGCCGCTATGGCCTCGACGTCGCGACGCACGAGGAGGCCGATGAGCTAGTCATCGAGGTGGCGGGCTGTCGCCTGGCGGTCGAGGCGCGGTCGGTCGTGACCACTGCGGAGGCGACGGAGCTGGCGAAGCGGTGGCGTCGACGACCGACACCCGTCATCGTCGTCGCCGACCGCATCGCTGAGCCTGGCCGGGAGGTGCTCGCGGCAGCCGGCGTCAACTACTTCGACCGGCGCGGCCCGCTCCGCGTGATCGCCCCGCCGCTGATCATCGACGCCGACGTGCCCGCCCCTGGTGAGCGATCCGCACCGAACCCACCGCTCTCCAGCCAGGTCGCGAAGGAGGTGGCGATCGCCTGCCTGCTGGCCCCAGACGAGGCGCACGGCGTCCGGGAGGTTGCGACGTTCCTTGATCGAGCTCCGAGTGCGGTGTCCAAGGCGATGGCCGAGCTGCGCAGTGAAGGGCTCCTCACCTCGCGCAATGAGCCGCTCGTTCCCGATCTGTTCCACGAGCTGGTCAGCGTCTGGCGGGTCCGTCGCTACCCCTTGCGGGAGGAGCCGTCCACGTTGGCCACGAACAACCCGCTTGCCGGGGATCTCGGCCTCGCTGACCCAGCGGAGAGACCAGGGTGGGCCATGACCGACACGGTCGCCGCCGGTGCGCTCGGGATGCCGGTTGTCGCCCGCGGTGACTACCCCCCTGACTTCTACGTCCCGTCCCAGGCAGCGCTCGACCGGGCCCGACGCATCCTCGTCGATGCAGCTCCCAGCGAGAGCCGGGCATGCACGGTCGCCGTCGCTCCCGTGCGCGTCGCGTGCCTCCGTCGCTCCGTCCCACCCACCGGAGCGCGTACACCGTGGCCACTCGCCAACCACATCGTCGTCGCTCTCGACATCGCTCAAGACAAAGCGCGCGGGCTCGAGATCCTCGATGGCTGGAACCCGACCGAGGTGAGCCGTGCCTGGTGACCACGTCGAGCTCGTCGCGGACAGCGGCGGCCGCATCGCCGCGTTCGTTGACGCCGTTGCACGGTTCCCAAACGAGCCCGCCTGGGCGCTCGTCGGCGGCTTCGCGGTCAACGTTCGTATCGAACGAGTCCATCGCCTGACCAACGACATCGACACCATTTCCCGCGACCAGACCCAGCTCGTCGAACTGCTGGTCGCCGAACCCGACGCCGAAAGGCTCGACGCGGCCAAGCTCCGCTTCACCGCCGGCGGCCTGCCCGTCGACATCGACGTTATGGCCGACACCGAAGGGCTTCCCCTTCCGGTCGAGCTGGGCGAGCGGGTCTTCGCCCTCGCCCGGCGGGCCGTGCTTCCTCGCGCTTGCCTCACCGAACTGGTAGTGCTCGACGGCGGTACGACTGTCGCCCGAGCCACGGTCCCGGTGGCGTCGACCGCCGGCCTGGTGCTGCTCAAGACGGTGGCCATCCCGCGCCGGTCAGCCAGCAACAACCCGCAGAAGGTGGGTTCGGACATCCACGATCTCGCCCGCCTCGTCGGCGGCCAGGACCTCGCTGCCCTCGCCGCTGAGATCCGCGATACCGGCGACGAGCTGTCGAGCTGGATCGGCTCGACACTGGTCAAGTGGTTCTCACCCGACCACGACCTTCGCTACACCTACGCCCGCCTTCGCCGGCTGTCTCGTTCGCCGGACACGGACAGTCTCATCGAGTCGGACCTTGAGGTGCTCGCGCTACTCGGCGAACTGGTGCTGGCCGAGCAATGAAGGGCGTACCGCAGCTCGCCTCCTCCGTCCGTTCGGCAGTTCCCGTCACGGCCCCGGCATACATCGCCTGGTCAGGCGGCCCGCGGCCGACGGCCACCGTACGCTGCGGCCACGACGCTGAGGGCAAGAAGTGAAGGGACCGGGCACGTGATCACCGGAGAGCTGAAGACGCGAATCGACGCCGTGTGGAACGACTTCTGGTCGGGCGGCATCTCGAACCCGCTCGAGGTCATGGAGCAGCTGACCGTCCTGCTCTTCATCAAGGGCCTCGACGAGGCGCACACCAAGGCTGAGCGCAAGGCCAACCGAACCGGCGAGCCGATCGAGGACCCGATCTTCGGTGACGGCGACTTCGTGCCGGAGGGCGCGGCGCAGGGACGCCCATACAGCGACTTGCGCTGGGACCGGTTGAAGCACTTCGCCCCGGCCGACATGTACGAGGTCGTCAGCAGGTACGTCTTCCCGTTCATCCAGCAACGGTCTGCCGCCAGCACTCATGGCAAGCACATGCAGGGCGCCCGGTTCACCATCCCCACGCCGGCGCTGCTCCAGAAGGCAGTCGACGGGCTCGACGGCATCCCTATGGAGAACCGGGATACCAAGGGCGACATCTACGAGTACATGCTCGGCAAGATCGCGACCGCCGGCCAGAACGGCCAGTTCCGCACGCCACGCCACATCATCCAGCTCATGGTCGAGATGATGGCCCCGACCGCCAACGACACAATCTGCGACCCGGCATGCGGCACCTGCGGGTTCCTCGTCGCCGCGAGCCAGTACTTGCGGAACAACGTCGAGGACCTGTTCTCCAACCCGACGACGGCGAAGCACTTCCACGGCGCTGCATTCCACGGGTACGACTTCGACAACACGATGCTGCGCATCGGGTCGATGAACATGCAGCTTCACGGTGTCGACAACCCGTCCATCACCTACAAGGACTCGCTGTCCGAAGAGCACGCCGGCGACATCGAGGCCTACTCGCTTGTCCTCGCCAACCCGCCGTTCGCCGGCAGCCTCGACTACGAGGCCACGGCCAAAGATCTGCTCCAGGTCGTCAAGACCAAGAAGACCGAGCTGCTGTTCCTCGCGCTGTTCCTCCGGCTCCTCAAGCCAGGTGGCCGGGCTGCGGTGATCGTCCCCGACGGCGTGCTGTTCGGTTCGACCACGGCGCACAAGGAACTGCGCCGCATCCTCGTCGAGGACCAGAAGCTCGACGGCGTCGTTTCGCTGCCCTCCGGTGTGTTCAAGCCCTACGCCGGCGTGTCGACCGCCATCCTGTTGTTCACCAAGACCAACTCCGGCGGCACCGACCACGTCTGGTTCTACGACCTCCAAGCCGATGGCTACAGCCTCGACGACAAGCGCACGCCGTTGCTCGGCGCCGAGAAGCTCGGCGCTCTGGCAACCCTCACCGACGCCGAGCACGCCAAGAACAACCTCCCGGACGCCCTCGCCCATTGGCGGGAGCGCGACGACGGCCACGAGGTCCAGCGGGAACGAACCGCACAGTCGTTCTGCGTGGCCAAGGCCGACATCGCCACGAACGGCTACGACCTGTCGATCAATCGGTACAAGGAGATCGTCCACGATGAGATCGAGCACCCGGCCCCGGGCGAGATCCTTGCGGAGCTAGCTCAGCTGGAGGAGGAGATCCAGCGACGACTCGCCGAGGTCGCGGAGATGCTCGACCCTGCCGCGGAGGCCGGAAGTCGTGAGAGGTGAACTGCGGCTTGTGATCGACCGCCTCGTGCGGGAGGTCTGGCTTCCCATCGTTGAACGACACGACGAGAAGGCACAGGTTGCAGGTGACCTGTTCGCAGCAACGTGTGAACGCATGATTGACCGGTACGACCCGGAGCATCCCGACGGTCCACCGGAGAAGCCGCTCGAGCTTCGGGCGGCGGAGGCTTCGTCTGACTACGAGCTCGCAGTCTTGGAACTCGAATCCATCGGCCCTGATGACTTCGAGAGCGAGGCGGACGTTGCGGACCTCGCCGGGTCAGCGTTTGAAGTTCTCGACGAGTACGAGGACGAATCGGCCAGCTCCGACATGAAGTCGCTCCTCAAGGACTTCCTGGAGCGTTACAGCCTGCGGTACTACGTCGACTCAAGCGGTCGGTTACGTGGAACCCTTCCAGGCCTCACGACATCCGGGTACTTCGAGCTCCGGAAGATCTGCGTCACAGACGCGGCGCTGCGGTCGCTCCTCGAGGACTTCGAGCAGGCCCTAGCCGAGGCGATCGACGACCCGTCGGAGGTTCGAGTAAAGACCACGCTGAGCAAGCTCTTCATGCTCATCGAGGGAGTCGCTTCGAAGCATCCGGACATAAGAACTGAGGACGAGCGGACCCTCGGGCGCCTGTGCCAGCGGATCGGCTCATGGCCCCACTCGTCGGTACAACACTCGGCTGAAGCTCTCTATCGGTTCGCCTGTGACTATCCAGGGATTCGACACGCGGGAAACCCCACCAATGCCAAGAGACCGGTGACAGCGACCGACCTGGTGGCGATCTGTTCGATCTTGACGGGGTTCACGTCCTACTTCGTTCCCGAGTTTCCCGAAGGTGTAGGTCTTCGGATGCATCGCCGAACGCGCTTGACCGCAGAGGCGCACGTAGGAGCCGAAACGAGGTGGTGAGCGCCACGAGCAATGGAGGAGAACGTTCGATCTCGCTCGCCGAGCTCACGCAGCCCGTAGGTCGCGCTGACCCTCAGAAGACTCCCGACAGGACCTTCTCGTATATCGACATATCAGCGATCGATTCGGAGACGAAGCGCGTAATCAGTCCGCAGCGAATTCTTGGAATCGATGCGCCAAGCCGAGCGCGTCAAAGCGTGCGGGCAGGCGACATTCTGGTCTCGACGGTTCGACCGAACCTCAACGCTGTCGCGCTACTCGACGAATCGCACGAGGGGTCGGTGGCTTCGACCGGCTTCTGTGTGCTCCGTCCAGATCCTGGAGTCCTAGACGCCGACTACGCCTTCCACTGGGTACGCACCGCTCAGTTCGTCGGTGAACTGATGCAGCACGCAACCGGCGCCAGCTACCCCGCCGTGACCGACAAGGTTGTGAGGCGCACGGCTATCCGACTGCCATCGATCGGGGACCAGCGGCGGATTGCAGCGGTGCTGAACGCGGCCGATGCGCTCCGAGCCAAGCGCCGCGAGGCCGTTGCCGCGCTCGGCGGCCTCACCCAGGCGATCTTCATAGACATGTTCGGCGATCCGATGACCAACTCTAAGGGCTGGCCAGAGAATCGGACGCTGGCGGCGATCGCAGATGTCGCCTCGGGCATTACCAAGGGTCGGAGGGCATGGGACGAGCCTTTGATCGAGGTGCCTTACCTAGCGGTGGTCAATGTTCAGGACGGGCACATCCGGCTCGACCCCGTGAAGACGATTGATGTCACGGCAGCGGAGCTCGATCGATACGCGCTTGAGCGGGGCGACATACTTCTCACTGAGGGAGGCGATCCAGACAAGCTGGGGCGCGGCGCAGTGTGGGGTGGCGAGATTGAGCCGTGCATTCACCAGAACCACATCTTTCGGGTTCGGATCACCGATGAGTCGATGTCGCCCGAGTACGTGAGCCGACTCCTCGGCAGTCAGCGCGGCAAGCGCTACTTCCTCCGCATGGCGAAGCAGACCACCGGCATCGCATCCATCAACATGACGCAGCTGAAGTCGTTCCCCGTCCTCGAACCGCCTCGTGAACTCCAGGCGGAGTTCATCCGCCGGGCAGCCACGGTTGCCGCCGCGGTTGAACGAAGTGGTGATTCCCAGAGGGCGCTCGACACCCTCTTCGCCTCCCTCCAGCAGCGAGCATTCCGAGGCGACCTCTGATGGCGTCGCAGTTCGCCTTCCTGGAAGCAGAGTTCGGTGACTTCTATGACCTGTCGGGGAAGGCCGAGTCGTACTGCCTGGGCGATCCAACAGCCGGGATGATCTACGCCCGCAAGGCGCTCGAATCCATGGTCACATGGGCGTTCGAGTTCGACAAGGCATTCACGCTGCCGTTCGAGGCCAACCTCAACGCCTACCTGCACGAGCCGTCCTTCAAGAACCTGCACAGCGGCAACCTGTTCAAGGCCGCCCGGAAGATTCAGCAGGTGGGGAACCGGGCGGCGCACGACACCAAGCCTCCGTCGCGTACCGATGCGGTCGAGGTGCTCTCGGCGCTGTTCAAGATCAGCATGTGGTTCGGGCACCGCTACGGCCGCACCTCCAAGCCCGACCTGTCGACGAGATTCGACCCGAACCTGCTGCCCGACACCCCGGAGGCGGCGCGCCGCACCCGCAAGGAGCGCGAGGAGCTCGAACAGCGTCTCGACGACGAGGTCGCGCTAGCCGCCGAGGCCAAGGCCGCGCTGGCCGCAGCCGAGCACAGCCTGGCCGAACTCGAGGCTTCCCATGCAGCGCTCGTCGCTCAGGTCGCGGCGGCGAAGAAGGCGGCTGAGCAAACCGTTCCCGACGAAGCGTTCGACTGGTCCGAGCACGAGACCCGGCAGTGGAAGATCGACCACCTCCTGGCCGAGGCCGGCTGGAACGTCGACGCACCGAACGTCCGGGAGTTCGAGGTCACCGGGATGCCGACCGAGTCCGGCCTTGGGTACGTCGACTACGTGCTGTGGGGTGACGATGGTCTGCCCCTCGGCGTCGTCGAGGCGAAGAAGACGCTGAAGTCACCCGACGTCGGCCAGCAGCAGGCGAAGCTCTATGCCGACTGCCTGGAGCAGATGTTCGGACAGCGACCGCTCATCTTCGCCACCAACGGCTACGAGCATTGGATCTGGGACGACACCCGCTACCCGAAGCGGTCGGTACAGGGATTCTGGACCGAGGACGAGCTCGCTCTGGCGATCCAGCGCCGCTCGAACCGCAAGCCGCTGTCCTCGTTGAGCGTGAACACCGCCATCGCCGGGCGTCCGTACCAAGAGCGGGCCATCCGCTCCATCGCCGAGCACTTCGACGACGACAACCAGCGCAAGGCGCTGCTGGTCATGGCGACCGGCTCGGGCAAGACCCGCACGACCATCGCACTGGTCGACCTGTTGATGCGGGCCAACTGGGTCAAGCGGGTCCTGTTCCTTGCCGACCGCACCGCCCTGGTGAACCAGGCGGTCAACGCCTTCAAGGCCCACCTGCCCGACTCGTCGCCGGTCAACCTCGTGACCGAACCGAACGAGGAGGGCCGCGTCTACGTGTCGACGTACCAGACGATGGTCGGCAAGATCGACGAGTTCGTCGGCGATGGCACCCGGCGCTTCGGCGTCGGGCACTTCGACCTGGTGATCATCGACGAGGCCCACCGGTCCGTGTACCGCAAGTACCGGGGCATCTTCGAGTACTTCGACTCGCTCCTCGTCGGACTCACCGCCACGCCGCGCGAGGAGGTCGACAAGAACACCTATGAGCTGTTCGACCTCGCGCCGGGCATGCCGACCGATGAGTACTCGCTCGACGACGCCATCGACGACGGCTACCTCGTCCCGCCGAAGGCCCTGTCGATCGCACTCGGGTTCGTGCGCGAGGGGATTCGCTACGACGAACTCTCCGAGGACGAGAAGGACCAGTGGGACGAGATCGACTGGGGCGAGGACGAGGAGGGCAACCCGCTCGACCCGCCCGACGATGTCTCGGCGGCCGCGGTCAACAAGTTCCTCTTCAACACCGACACCGTCGACAAGGTGCTCGCGCACCTCATGACCGACGGGATCAGGGTCGCTGGTGGCGACCGGCTCGGCAAGACGATCATCTTCGCCAAGAACCAGCGCCACGCCGACTTCATCGGAGAGCGCTTCGATGCCAACTATCCCCAGTACAAGGGCGGGTTCGCTCGCGTCATCACCCACTCGGTCAACTACGGCCAGAGCCTCATCGACGCCTTCTCGATCGCCGAGAAGGTGCCGCACCTCGCCATCTCGGTGGACATGCTCGACACCGGCATCGACGTGCCCGAGGTCGTCAACCTCGTGTTCTTCAAGCTCGTGCGCTCCAAGACCAAGTTCTGGCAGATGCTCGGCCGCGGCACCCGGCTCTGTGAGGACCTGTTCGGCCCCGGCGACCACAAGACCGAGTTCAAGGTCTTCGACTTCTGCCAGAACCTCGAGTACTTCAGCCAGAACATCGCTCCTGCCGAGGCCGCCAGCGGTCCACCGTTGAAGGAAGAGATCTTCACGGCACGCCTCGATCTGATCAAGGCCTTCGACACCCTCAAGATCGATCGTCCGGCGCGCGACTTCGTCGTCGGAGACCTCGTCATCACTATCGACTCGATGAACACGAACAACTTCCTCGTGCGGCCCCACGCCGAGCTCGTCGAACGGTTCAAGGACCCAGGCGCTTGGCAGGTTCTCACAGTCACCGACGTCGCCGACCTCGCCAACCGGGTGGCCAAGCTCCCCGACCAGCTCGATCCCGAGCACGTGGACGCCAAGCGCTTCGACGTCCTCGTGCTCAACTGCCAGCTCGGGCTCCTCAACGGCCTGCCGTACGAGCAACTCCGGCGCCGCATCGTCGACATCGCCAGTGCCCTCGAAGACCAGCAGACCATCCCTGCCATCGCGGAACAGCTCGAACTCATCCAGGCGGTCCAAGCCGACGAGTGGTGGGTCGACGCCACCTACTCGATGCTCGAAGAGGTTCGACGCAAGCTCCGCCTGTTGGTCCCACTCATCGAGCGCTCGAAGAAGCACATCATCTACACGAAGCTCACGGACACCATGGGCGACGCCACTGAGATCGATCTCCCCGGCACCGCCTCGGACTTCGCTCAGTTCCGGCGCAAGGCAGAAGCGTTCCTCAAGGACCACCTCGGCGAAGAGATCGTCGCCAAGGTCCGAAGCGGCGCACCTCTCACGGCGGCCGACATCGACGAGCTCCAGCGCATCCTCGTCGCCGCCGGAGTCGGCAACGACGACACCTTCGCCGAAGCCTCTACCAAGGCTGGCAGCTTCGGGCTGTTCATCCGCTCGATCGTCGGCCTCGACCGCGCCGCCGCCAAGGCCGCCTTCGCCGACTTCCTCGACGACAAGCGCTACACCGCCAACCAGATCCGCTTCGTCACCCTGATCATCGACGAGTTCACAGCCCGAGGCGTCGTCGACGCCCGGCGGATCTACGAGTCGCCGTACGACGGGCTCGCTCCAGAGGGACCTGAGGATCTGTTCAGCGAGCAGGACCTCGACCGACTCTTCGCCTCTCTTCGCACGCTGACCGAGAACGCATCTGCCGACCTGGAGACCGACGCATGAGCACCCAGCGCTTCTCGCATACCCAGTACCCGATCAACTCGCTGGTCGAGCAGATCGACAGCGGCGAGCTGAGCCTGCCCGACCTCCAGCGACCGTTCGTCTGGAACCGGTCGCGTGTCCGCGACCTCTTCGACTCGCTCTACCACGGCTATCCCGCCGGGTACTTCCTGTTCTGGTCGACGCCTGCGGCGGTCGACAGCCACTCGGTGGCGACGTCGGGCGGCAAGTCACAAGTCCTCAAGATGATCGTGGATGGCCAGCAGCGGTTGACCAGTCTCTACGCGGTCCTGAAGGCCAAGGACGTGGTGACCGAGGACAACGAACTCCAACAGATGCGGATCTCGTTCAACCCGTTCACCGAGGAGTTCGCCGTCGCAGACGCGGCCCGTGCCAACGATCCTGAGTGGCTCACGAGCATCTCCGAGATCTGGAACTCGCCGAAGGGCGAATACGGATTCATCAGCTCCTTCATCAAGGGCGTTCGTGAGAACCGCGGCCTCACCGATGACGAAGAACAGCTCGTCGGTGAGCGACTCGGGCACCTCGCCGGGCTGAAGAACTACCAGTTCTCTGCGCTCGAACTCTCGGCCGACCTCGACATTGATGACGTCGCCGAAGTGTTCGTGCGGATCAACTCGGCGGGCATCGATCTGAATAGCGCCGACTTCATTCTCACTCTGATGTCGGTCCACGTGAAGGAGGCTCGCCACGAACTCGAGGACTTTGCCCGCGAAGCCAAGATCCCGTCGACGAAGGGCGCATCGCCGTACAACCACTTCCATTCGCCGTCGCCCGACCAACTCCTCCGCGTCGCGGTCGGCCTCGGCCTGAAGCGTGGGGTGCTCCAGAACGCGTACCAGGCGCTGCGGGGCCGTGATCCGAAGACCAAGGAGGTGTCGGAGGCGCTGAGGGACGAGCAATTCGCCAAGCTGCTCGCCGCCCAAGAGCACGTGCTAGACCTCACCAACTGGGCCGACTACATGATCGCGGTGAAGCGGGCCGGCTACCGATCCGGCGACATGCTCACCTCCAAGAACAACTTCCTGTACTGCTACCTGTTCTTCCTCATGGGCCGTCACGAGTACGGCGTCGGCAAGAGCGAACTGCGCGAGGCGATCGCCCGTTGGTTCTTCATGGCGTCGCTCACCGGTCGGTATACCGGAAGCCCCGAGACGATCCTCGAGGCCGACCTACGACGGTTCTCCGATGCGGAGACCGCCGATGACTTCGTCTCCGTCCTCGACGGAGTCATTGACACTCAACTCACGTCCGACTTCTGGAGCGTGACGCTGCCGGACCTGCTGGATTCGTCCGCAGCGTGGAGCCCCTACCTGTTCGGGTACTACGCCAGTCTCAACCTGCTCGAGGCCAGGGCCCTGTTCTCGAACATGAAGATCAACGAGCTGTTCGACCCCGGCGTCAAGCAGACCAAGAGCCCCGTCGAGCGACACCACCTCTTCCCGAAGGCCTACCTCTCGTCGATTGGCATCACCGGGACCACGCGCACGAACCAGATCTGCAACTTCGCGTTCGTCGAGTGGGCCGACAACATCGCCATCTCGGACACGAAGCCGGCCGAGTACTTCCCGGAGTACTTCGCCAAGCTGCCACCGAGCGACCAGGAGCAGGCCCGGTTCTGGCACGCCCTTCCTCCCGGGTGGGAAGACATGGAGTACTTCGAGTTCCTCCGGGAGCGCCGGAAGCGGATGGCCAAGGTTGTCGAGAAGGGATTCGAGCGGCTCCGGTCCGGTGTCCCGCACGAGACGAAGCCGCACGAAGCGGCGCTCCCGACGGTCTCGGACCTCCTCCGGCACATGGAGACCAACCGGGTCGAGTTCAAGCGGTCGGCGCGCGCTTCGCTCGAGAACGACGCCCCCGAGAAGGTCATCAACGAGGGCGTCGTCAAGACCGTCGCTGCGTTCCTGAACTCGTCGGGCGGGACACTCGCAATCGGCATCACTGACGACGGCGACATCTGCGGCATCCAGCCCGACCTCGACTACAAGCACCAAGACCTCGACGGCTACCAGAACTGGCTGACGACGCTCCTCGTCAACAGCATCGGCGGGGGTGCGGTCGGGGCGCACGCCGGAATCCGTCTCGAGCCGGTGGGCTCCGAGGTCGTCTGCCTCGTCGATGTCTCGCCGTCGCCCGTTCCGGTCTACGCGAAGACCACGAAGGGCGACGTCTGCTTCTACGTCCGCATGAACAACACGACGAGGATGCTGGAGGGCCCTGACCTCCCCGCCTACATCGACGGCCACTGGAAGAAGTAGGCGCCGGACCGTGTCCCATCCGCTCGCCACCTCGGTCGACTGGTTCGAGGAGGGCCAGTGGCCGGCGCTCAGGTGCGGATTGTGCGGACGTGGACGGCTGAGTGTTGAGGGGGATGAACGGACCAGCGAGGACGGACAGTCCGAACGCCTACATAGCCACGAAGCCTGGGAGCCGGAATGGATCTCCGGGACGTTCTCAGCGACTCTGCAATGCACCGACCCCGAGTGCGCCGATCGCGCTGAGTGTGTGGGCGAATGGCGCGTTGACTACGCATCTCGGAGCCGGCACGGCGAGCAGTACGCGAACCATTTCAAGATTCGAGCCGTGTGGCCCTCGCCGGTGCTGATCGACCTTCCGGACGGCACGCCGGACCAGGTCCGGGACTTGGTGAAGTCGGCTGCGGCAATCCTTTGGCTCGATCCAAGCTCAGCGGCGAACCGGCTGCGCACCAGCATCGAGCACCTCCTGACCGCCCAGCACGTAAACCGTCAGAAGCGGGCCCCGAACAAGAAGCTTCACAAGCACAGCCTTCACGAACGCATCGATCTATTTCGAGCGAGGCGTCCGGATGTGGCCGAGCAACTTGAGGCGGTGAAGTGGATCGGCAACGAAGGCAGTCACGAGGAGGGCCTGTCAGTCGACCAGGTTCTGGCCGGGGCGGAGCACCTCGAACACGCGTTGGACCTTCTGTACGACCCCGCACCGGCGACTCTCAAAGCGCGCGCTCGGAAGATCAACAAGCGGCGCGGTCTCTGACCAGCAGGGGTGGGCGATCTCTACCGGATCTCTACCGGACGGGTAGACATCGGGTAGATCTGGGCAACACCGTTCAGCACGCCTAACACACGAATGCCCTGTTCAGAGGCACTTTTTGGCATCGTCCAACACCGTCCGAAAGGGCGCTGTTCACAGTTCAAGTCCCCCCTCGCCCACTCAGGACGGGGTATCTGTCCCGGGAACCGAAGGCGACGACGACGGGCTGAGCGTCGCGGACGGTGGGTCGATGACCGACCCACGCACGGAGTACCGCCCTCCACCACCTCCCCGTCGACGACCCCCCATCGAGCCGGTGGTCCTGGGCTGTCGTCACTCCCGATCCGAGCGGCCGGGTCCAGCTCCCCGCCGCCGCAATCGAGGTCCTCGGCGCCGGGCCCGCCCGCGCCCGCATGGCCGGCGGTGTGCTCGTCCTGCGCCAGGTGGATGGACCGGGACGTCGGCTCGGGATCGACCGTCGCGGTCGGTGCTACCGGCCCGCCTGGCTCCGCCGACCAGCGGTTCTCGTCGCCACCGATGCAGCCGCGGCCGTCGTCCTCGTCGCCGACGCTGCGGTTCTCGGTCCGATCGGCGAGCAGTTGGCTCGGGCGGCCCGGACATGAACGCCCGGCACCTTCGGGCCCGGGCGCTGCTCGCCGAGGCCCACGAACTCGGCGTCGACCTCGCCGATCTCCTCGCCGCGGCCGAACCCGTCGACCTTCCCACCCTCGCCGGATGGATCACCGAGATCGAGACGACCTTCACCCCGTCGACGGCCCGGACCTACCGGCCCTACTGGAACCTCGCTATCCGGATGCTGGGTGATCGACGCCTCGCCGAGCTCACCCCCGGCGACCTCGCCGCCGTCGTCCAGGCCGCCGGCGACCGGGCCCGGGCCAGCCGGCCCACCAGTAGCGGCCGGTCCGCCGAGGAGACCTGCGTCGCCGCCCTCCGAGCGCTCTGCGGCCGCGCCCTCGCCGCGGGACAACTCCGCGTCGACCCCGCCGCTACCCTCACCAAGCCCCGCAGGGCACGCAGCCGCCGACGGGCCCTCGACGACGCCGAGATCGCTGAGCTCGCCGACGCCGTGCGCCTCACCAGCCGCGACCCGGCCCTCGACCTGCTCCTCGTCCGCTTCCACCTCGAGACCGGCGCCCGACGCCAGGGCGCGCTTCGCGTCGGGCCCGGTGATCTCGACCGGCGGCGGTCCACGGTGTGGCTGCGCGAGAAGCACGGCGACCAACGCGAACAGCCCGCCTCGCCCTCACTCCTCGCCGCGCTCGACCGGCTGCATCGCGGCCGCACGACCGGCACTGACGACCGGCTGTTCATCGACCGCAGCGGGACAGCGATCACCGCCCGCCACTACGACCTGTTCTTCACCCGGGCGCGCTCGGTGCTCACCTGGGATCCCCGCACACCGGTCTCGGCCCACGTGCTCCGCCACACGGCCATCACCAACGTCGCCCGACTCGCCGGCTACGCCGTCGCCCAGACTTTCGCCGGCCACACCCCACCCACCGTCACGGGCCGCTACATCCACGCCAGCCCTGCCGAGGTCGCAGCTGCGGTCGCCGCGCTCACCGGCGAACCCCATCCGCTCGCGAGCGGTCCCGCGGCTCGCCGTCGGTGCGCTCGTGGGTAGCAACCCGGGACACACCGATCGACACGGACAGGCGATGCGCGACCGTCAGGGCACCGTCGGCGACTCGATCTCGAGCCAATCGAATGCCTCGCTGACCGCAGTCCGGTCGGTGCCGAACCTGGAGGCTCGATCCGGTGGCCGGCTCGGGACGTCGACTTGGGATCGACCGCCGTATCCGCTGCTCCCTGGCAGGCATGGCTCCGACCGGCGCCGGCCGGTTCCAGGGCTGAGCGGCCTACCTGCGGGCGCAGCGCTGAATGGTGTGCCGGACCCGCTCGAGGATCGGCGGCAGCACCGGAAGGTCCAGGCTGCGCTGCACGAGCAGCGTGTCGTCGATCAGATCTGCGGAGAGGAGTGCGGTTGCGAACTCGAGGTCCTTCTCCCGGCCGGCGACGAGCTTGGCGAGCACGAGGTCGTGCGGATCGAGGCAGACGGCGGCGCTGTCCGGGTTGGTCGGGTCGAAGGGGACGAGCCGATCCCGCCATCCCGCCGGGAGCACGGCGGTCGAGATGCTGACGCCCTGCGCGTAGTAGCCGAAGGTCGCGTGGAAGGCCGAGAGTTCGCCGATGGCGCCGTCGACGTCGTCGGACTTCACGTTGTCCGGGTCGTCCCAGAACGCCACGTCGGCCTCGATCGAGCGGGTCGCTTCCTCGGGCAGGTCGTCGGCGTCGTGGCTTCCGAGGATCGCTTGGCTGCCGAGCACGACGATGTTCGGGTCCTCGACGATCTTCGAGGCAGCTCGAAGGATGTGGGCGAGCTGCTCGCGGTTCATGCGGCGCCCGACGTTCGCCACGAAGCGAGGACCCGCTGACGCTCCCGGTCGGAGAGCAACCCGGCGAACGGCGCGTTCTGGCGGAGCTCGCGCCCCCGTAGCGAGCGTGAGAGGTACAGCTCGAGCAGCCGGTCCAGCGGTCCGTCGACGAGGCGCTGCCATTCGGCCAGCCAGCGGCGGGTCTCTCCCCTGGACTGCTCCCGCATGAGGTCGAGGTTCGTGCGGGCCAGCGTCATGGCCTTGTCGGGGTTGGCGACGATCTTTCCGACGGTGGCGTAGGCGAGCCAGAGGCTGCGGCGCTGGTCACGGGTGACTCGCTCGGATCGGGTCCGGATGGCGTCGATGTCGCCGCGTCGGACGCGCCGGTGCCGTCCGACGAGGGTGAAGGGCAGGTCGCCTCGTTCACAGAGATCGACAACGTGCTGACGGGTGGAGCTCAGGAGCGCGGCCGCCTCACCCGTCGTGAGCAGCTCCTCCGGGTCGGTTGACGACACGGTGTCGTAGACGGCGGTTCTCACCTCCTGCAATGTACCGCTAAACGCAATATACCCAACACGCAGCCCTTCATTGTGTTTATTGTGGATGTCAACCGCTCCGGGCTCGACACACTCGGGTAGCGCTTGCGCCAACTCCGACCGACTGCAGGTGCCGTTCGTCCGCCTTCGTTCCGGGATTGCCCCTAGTGTCCCGGCAGGTTGGTCCGTTGATGAAATGGGCGAGTCAGATTCGGTCCTGGCAGGGACGCAGGCCGACGGACTCCCCCAGCGAATGCGAGGCCGAGGACGCAGCCAGGGGCGGATCTGGCCGACCGATTTCGCGGCGAGTCAGCCTGCCGGGACACTAGGAGACTGTTGAACAACCGGTCGGCGGGTCGTCGTCGTGGGGTCGCGACGGGTCTGGGGTTGGCTGAACCGATCGTGGGCTCAGGCCGCAGTTGTGGAAGCCGCCCACCGCCAACACCGTCACGGCCGACGCCACCGTCCTGCCATGAAGCGTTCCATGTCCACTGCTCCTCGAGTCAGGTGGGACCCTCGCGGTCTCACCGTCGACCATGCGGCAGGTCGACCCCCACCGGTATGGGGGAGAACCGACAATTGGGGGCCGGACAGCCCCGTTTCGTGCCGGACCAGGCTCGTGGTGTCGCGAAGACCCGGCCGACCTGCCCGATGGGGGAAACTGGCCCGATGGTGCGGGACCTGCTCTGTCCCACCCTCGTCGGGCGGGACGCGGAATGGGGGCGACTCGAGGCGGCGCTCGACGCGGTCGGTGACGGGGACGGCGTGGCCATCGCCCTGCTCGGCGAGGCGGGCATCGGCAAGTCGCGCCTGGTGAGCGAGCTCGCCGGCGCGGCCGCAGAGCGAGGGGTACCCGTGCTCGACGGCCGGGCCGTCGACGCCCCCACGCCGGTGCCGTTCCGGCCGCTGTTCGAAGCGCTGGCGGGGTGGTCCCGCGACGGTGGTCCCGACTCGCACCCGGAGCTGGCGGGGATCCGGGAGGTGCTGGCCCCCATCGTTCCGGCCTGGCGCCCCGGCGGCGAGCCCTCGTACCCGGTGTCCGCGATGGAGCTCGGTGACGCGCTGCTGCGCCTGCTGACTGGGATCGCCGGGGCTCGCGGCTGCGTCCTCGTGCTGGAGGACCTGCACTGGGCCGACCCGGACACCGCTGGCGTCCTCGAGTACGTCGTCGACAACCTGGCCGGGAGCGGCGTCCTGTGCGCCGTGACGGCGCGTCCGGAAGGCTCCGGTGATGCTCTCCGGATGATGCGGGCGCTCGCGTCGCGCCGAGCGGTGACGGTGCTCGAGCTCCAGCGCCTCGGTGGTGACGACCTGGCCGAGATGGTCCGGCGGTGCCTCCGAGCCGACGAGCTCTCCGAGAACGTCGACACCATGGTCCGCCGCTTCTCCGACGGCCTGCCGTTCCTGGTGGAGGAGCTCCTCGCGTCGACCGTGGCCAGCGGCGCCCTCGTCGACGGACCCGAGGGCTGGCACGTGGATGGCGCTGTGGGGCCGGTGCTCCCGCAGGGATTCGAAGAGCTCGTCCGCCGCCGGATCGGGGCGCTGAGCGAGGACGCCGCGAGCGTGCTCCTGGCGGCCGCCGTGCTCGGCCGGCGCTTCGATGCCGAGCTGCTGCCGGCGATCACGGGACGACCGATCGGCGAGGTGGTCGCAGCACTCCGCAGCGGGGTGGCGGCGCAGCTCCTGGTCGTCGACCGGGTGGACCCAGGCTCGTTCGAGCTTCGCCACGCGCTCACGCGGGATGCGCTGCTCGCGCAGCTCTTGCCGATCGAGCGGACCGCGTTGGCCCGCAAGGTGCTCGCTGCGCTCGAGGAGCACGAGCCGGAGCTGCCGGGGGAACTGACGGAGCTGGCCGCATCGCTCGCCGAACAGCTCGGCGACGGAAGTCGAGCCGCCGAGCTGCTCCTCGTCGCCGCCCGACGTGCTGTGAGGCGAGGTGCGTTCTCGAGCGCCGAGCCGGTGCTCGACCGAGCCTGGCGGCTCGTGCGCCGTGACGACCCGGTCTGGCCGGAGGTCGGGAGCGAGCTCATGGCGGTGCTGACCGAGACCGGGGACATCGATCGGGCCCTCGAGGTGGGCGGGCGGTTGCTCGCCGACCTTCCCGCGTCGGTCGACGCGGCGGCGATCCACCTGGCGATGGCGCGAGCCGCCGTCGCGGCCGGCCGAACCGGCAGCGCGCTCGCATCCCTGGAGCGCGCGCGAGTCGCAGAACCTGCCCACCTCGCAGCGGTGGCGGCCGATGCCGACGTGATCGCAGCGGACATCGCGGCGGAGGCGCGCCGATTCGAGGAGGCCGAGCGTCTTGCCTCCGGCGTCCTGGCGGTGACGGATCCGGAGGTGGATCCGGCTCGTGCGTGCCACGCGTTGCTGGTCCTCGGTCGGTGCGCCCGTCTGCAACGGCAGGACGAGGCGGCACACCTGTTCGACCGAGCGATCGCGATCGGTGAGGCCCACGGGCTGCACGCACTGCGGTTGCGCGCGGTCATGGATCGGGCCTGGTTCGAGCTCGTGAGCTTCGGTGACGGACAGCTGATGACGGCCGCACGCGACGAGGCCGCCGGGGCCGGTGCACTGGTGGTCGCCGCCCACCTCGACAACTTCCTGGCGTGGTCGGCGATCGACCACCACGCGCCGGAGCGAGCGGTCGCCGCCGCGGAGCGGGGCGCCGCCCTGGCCCGGAAGCTTCGCCTGGATGTCCTCCAGGGGATGCTCCTGGGGGGTTCGATCGTGGCCGCGGCCCAGCAGGGCGACCGCGCCCTGATGGAGCGTCGGGCCGCCGAAGCTGCGGCCCTCCCCGACGACCACGCCAACCTCGCCATCCTCGAGGCGTGGGCCCGGGCCGAGCTCGTGCTCCCGCGCGACGACCTCCCTCGACTCCACGCCGAACTGGAAGCCGCGATGGTGCTGCTCCGCGAGGCGCCGGAGTTCCCCATCCCGGCACGCGGGTTGTTCGCCCTCGTCAGCGTGTTCCTCGACCGTGACGCCGAGGCGGCGCTCGCCGAACTCGGTGCCGACCCGGCGTTCAACCACGCGATGAGCAGGGCCCACTGGCACTACGCGAACGCCATCCTGCTGGGCCGGGCCGGCGAACACGCCGAAGCGGCCAGCGAGGTCGCCCGTGGCGACTCGGCCTCGACGCCGTTGGCGTGGTTCCAGCACCACGCCCGACGCCTCGTCGCGGAAGCGGCGCTCGCCGACGGCTGGGGCGAGCCCATCCGGTGGCTCCGCGAGGCGCACCTCGACTTCGCGGGCCGGGGTGACGAGGACCTTGCCGCGTCGTGCCGGCGCCTGCTCACGAAGGCGGGGGCACCGGTGCCCAGGAAGGCCTCGGCCGACACCGGCGTCCCGGTGGACCTCCAGGCGAAGGGCATCACCGCTCGAGAGGTCGAGGTCCTCGAGCTCCTGGCCGAGGCCATGCCCACCCGGGAGATCGCCGAGCGACTGTTCCTGTCGCATCGGACGGTCGAGCGCCACATCTCGAACATCGCGGTGAAGGTCGGCGTCCCCGGTCGGGCCGGGGTCGTGGCCTTCGCCGCCCGGTTCGCCGCCTCGGCGGACTGAGCCCTCCCGCTGCCGCGCCCGATGGGGGTGGATGGGGATCGGAATGGGGGCGGCCCCGATGCCACCGAGCCCAAGGAGGCGCATCGTGTGACTCGCACCACGTCACACCTTCGAGAGGAGCCCAACATGTCCCCTGAGCCCATGGTCGTCGCCCCGGCGGATCGCCCCCGATCCCTGAACGTCGTCGGCGAGCAGGTCACGGTGCTCGCCTCCGGCGAGCAGACCGGCAGCTTCGAGATCTTCTTCCAGGCAGGGCCGGAGGGTTGCGGCCCGCCCCCCCACAGCCACCCGTGGGACGAGGCCTTCTACGTGCTCCGTGGCGAGATCCACTTCGTGGTCGACGGGCTCGAGCGGACCGCCGGGGCCGGCGCCATGGTCTTCGTGCCCGCCGGGACCCTGCACTGCTTCCGGCTCGGTTCGGGCGGCGCCGAGGCACTGAGCATCACCTCCCGCCCCGGGGCGGCGGCGATGTTCAGCGACATCGACGCCGAGATCTCGCCCGACGCCCCCGACCTCGGGAAGCTCGTGGCCGTGGCGCTCGCCCACGGGCTCGACGTCGCCGTGCCCCCGCTCGAGGAGGTCGCCGGCTGATGGACGCCATCGACGCCCTCGAGCGCAGCCACGGCCACCTGCTCGTAACGGTCACCAGCATCTCCACCGAGGAGCTCTCGAACCCCTCCGCCTGCGACCAGTGGGATCTGCGCACCCTGCTGAACCACATCCTCGGCGCCGGGTGGATGTTCACCCTCGCCAACCGTGGCGAGGCCGCCGGCGAAGACGGCGGCGACCTCGTGGGCGACGACCACGTCGCCGCCTGCGCAGCCCTGGCCGAGGCCAACCTTGCGTCCTGGCGGGCCGGGACGCGCTGGAGGCGAGCGGGCGTTCCCGTTCGGGACCTTCCCGGCGCCGATGGCCCTGCTCATCAACGTCGGCGAGGTCGCAGTGCACGCATGGGACCTGGCCAACGCCACCGGCCAGGACCCCACGATCGATCCCGAGGTCGCAGCGCTGCTCCTCGACTTCTACCGCAGCCTCCCCCTGGAGGAGTTCCGCGCCCACGGGGCCTTCGGGCCCGAGGTCGAGATCGATCCGACGGCACCGGCTGCCGACCGCATGCTCGCCCTCCTCGGCTTCCGACCGTAGGCCTCGCTCCCGATCGACCGGATCCGCAGCGCGACCCAGGAGAGGACCGCGTGCAGTTGGTTCAGTGCTGGCCTGCGGAGACGCAGGTCAGCACCGCGCTCGCTCCGCGCTGCCACGTGCTCGGTCAGGGTACGACGCCCCGGCCAGGACGGGTCCTTGCCAGTGGGCGGGCGGTCGGCGATGCTGGCGCCGGTCCCGAGGAGGTCACCATGTCCCGCTCGACGGCGGGGCAGGTGCCCCGGAAGTGGTCGGTGAGTCCCCCTCGCCCACCAGAACTGGGGTAACCACCCCACATGCGGGTGATCGTCACGGAACGGCACGGCAGGGTTCGTGACCAGCGTCGGGGATGCGCATGAACCGCCCCCGCACCCCACCCGCCGCCCTGCCCGACCTCACCGGCCCACCCCTCCCGGCGTCGCGGTGGCAGTGGTCGGCCGCCGAACCCGAACCTTCCGGCCGGCTCCTTCTCCCTCCGGTCGCCCGCCGCGTCCTCGGATCGGAGTCCGCCTCGCCGCAGGTCGTCTCGGGCAGCGTGCGCGGCGACACGCTCGTCATTCGTCCCGAGCACGCAGAAAGCCCTGCGATGACGCTTGACGCCCGCGGCCGGATCTACCTGCCGGTGTGGCTGCGCCGCCACCCCGGCTTCCTCATCGGACCCACGCCACCGGCGCGAATCCGGCCGTCGTGATCGTGCCCGCCACCTTGTTCGACGCCGTCGGCGACCAGCTCCTGGAGCGGCTCCGATGAACCGCCAGCTCCGAGCCAAGATCCTGATCGAAGAGGCCCGAGCCCTGGGCATCGACGTCGACGACCTTGTCGCCGCCGCCACCGGCGGAGCCACGCCGCTCACGCTTGCGGCGTGGTCGATGAGATCGCCCCGACCTTCGGTGGGTCGACCGCCGCCACGTACCGCCCCTACTGGCGTCTCGCCACCTGGCTGTTCGGCGACCGGTATCTGGCCGAGCTCACCACCACCGACCTCGCCGGGGTGGTCGACGCCGCCGCAGAGCGCGCCCGCACCCACCGGCCTGACTCGACCGGCCGGGCCTCCCGGGAGACCTGCATCGCTGCCCTCCGCGCCCTGTACGTCCGGGCCGTCGACGCAGGCCACGTCGCCACGAACCCGGCCGCCGCGCTCCGCAAGCCCCTGCGCACCACGAGTCAACGCCGAGCCCTCGACGACCACGAGCTCACCGACCTCGCCGACGCCATCCGGGCCACCAGCACCGACCCCGACCTCGACCTGCTCCTCATCCGGTTCCACCTCGAGACCGGCGCCCGCCGTCAAGGCGCCCTCAACCTCCGACGCCGAGACATCGACAGCAACCGCGCCACCGTGTGGCTCCGGGAGAAGAACGACACGACGCGCGAACAACCCGCCTCGCCCTCCCTCGTCGAGCGTCTGATCGCAGACGCCGACGGGCGAAACGGTGTCGGGCGAGACGATGCCGTGTTCCGGAACCGACGAGGAGAGCCGATAACGGGACGCCGCTACGACCGGATGTTCGCCCGAGCCCGGGAGCGTCTGGGCTGGGACGACCGCACACCAGTGTCGGCCCACGTGATGCGGCACACCGCCGTCACCCGCATCGGGCGCATCGCCGGGTATCCCGTCGCCCAAGCCTTCGCCGGCCACGCCCCGCCCACCGTCACCGGCCGCTACCTCCACGCCACGCTCGCCGACGTCGCAACCGCCGTCGCGACCCTCACGGGAGAAGCACACCCCCTCGCTCACCCCGCCCGAGACAGCAGCCGGCGCATCTGCGCCAACCTTCGACGCTGACTCAGTTCGGGGTCAGGTCGTCGCGACCTTCGGGGACAGTCACCCGGCCCGGACCATCCCACCTACCCGGCGTTGGAGGGCAGGTGTAAGAGGCGATCTGGCCGCACGTTAGGTGGCAGCTCGACGGCTCGCATACGCGCCGTTCGGTGCGGACCTAGCGGAGGCTCTCGGCCGGGATTATGGCCGGGTGATATCCCGCGTCCTTCACCGGCACATGGAGGTCATGTTCCAGGCTGACACCGCCGGGCGTTGTGGGGTACCTGACCGACGTGTGGATTCGCGTGGGCTCGCGCTGCGCGGTGTCGGGCAACATCCAGTCATGGATCCCGTCGTGCTCCAGGACGACGAGCACTGTCCCGTGCTGCTCGTCGACGGCACAGTGCGTCGACGAAGACGTTGGTGGTCGACCGCCGTTCATCACTTGCTGTCGTATCTGGCCGACGTCGGCTTCGCCGAAGCGCCGCGACCGCTGGGCTTCGACAAGGACGGGCGAGAGATGCTCACGTTCATCGAGGGAGATTCCGGCAGCGCTGCTGGCAGGCGGGTCGCGTCCACGACCGCGCTGGTCGAGTTCGCGGTGTTCCTTCGCCGATTCCACGACGCGGTGCGGGACTATGTGCCGCCGCCGGGAGCTGACTGGGCATTGCCCGCGACCCCGGACGCACCGCCGGCAGGCATCTGCCACGGCGACTTCGCTCCGTGGAACGTCGTGTGGTCGGGCGACGCGCCCGTCGGGATACTGGACTTCGATCTCGCTCATCCCGGGCCGGCGAACCACGACGTGGCTTACGCGCTGGCGTACAGCGTTCCGTTCCGAGACGACGCTGACACCCGAAGGATGCTGGGCGTCGATCAGATCCCGGACCGTCGCCACCGCGTTCGGGTCTTTGCCGATGCCTACGGTGTCGACACCGATGGGCTCGTGGAGCGAGTCGTTGCGCGACAGCTCAAGTACGCCCACGACGTCGAGTTGTTGCGCGAGCGCGGCCTCGTCGCAGGATGGACCTCGCCCGAGTCGATCGCCCGCAACCACCAGATCGCCGCCTGGCTCGCCCGCCACCAGCACCTCTTCCGGTAGCGGGAGCCGTAGCAACTACGGCCGCACGCATGGCGCGTGCGGTTGGGATGCGCTTCTGGGACAGGTCGGGCTCATGCCAACCACCGGCACCTCGGGGGCGCTGTCCCACGCCGTTCTGGCCACGCGTTTTGGGATGGCGCGCGGCCCTCGACGTGCACCAAGCCGTCGATCTGTGCGCGGGACCGGGACGGGTGCGTTCCACCAACCGCCGCGCCTGTGGGTGGTCAGCTCGACGCTGCTCGGGTGATCGATGCACGGAGCGCGGTGATGGCCTGCAGCGCAGTGGCGACGATGTCGTCGCCTGAAAGCGTCGAGCCATACTGGGCTTCACGATTCAGCCCAGCGACGCCGATCTGGGCCTCGATGCGACTCCGCGCTGCTTCCAGCAACGCCGCGTCGGTTCCGAACGGCGACGCTCCGGTTCGGTTCGACGTCACCGCGCCGTACAAGACAGCCGCTTCGGTTGCGGCGCCGTGGCGTGAGAGTAGGTCGACGAGGTGCCGCAGCGTGACCCACTGAGGTGCCCAGGCGTTGTGGCGGCCCCATTGTTGGATTGCGGCGGCGTAGTGGTCGAGCGCCTGCGGGGTGTCGTTCGCTCGCGCTTCGAGGGTCGCCAGCGTGACGCTGGCGAGGCCTTCGACGAAGCGGCTGTCGCAGCTCGAGGCGATTTCGATGGCGCGCCGAAGGTGGGCGTCGGCGTCGTCATCACCGGTGGCGGCCCCAATCTCGCCGAGGACGAACTCGGCGAACGCCACGGCGGAGGGATTCTGCGAATCGTTTGCCTGCCGAACGGTTGTGGCCGCGAGAGCGGCGGCATCGGCGGGCTGCCCGCCGTACAGATGTGCAAGCGCGGCACTTCCGAGGCTCCACACAGCTTGCGGCGCGTCGCCGTCTGCCATCGCGTGGCGATGACATTCGAGGTAGAGCGCGATGGCGTCATCGATCTCGCCGCGGAGCAGCTTCACGTCGGCGACGGCTTCGCGGGCGATCCAGGCGGCCGACCGGTCGGTCGTCGCTCGGAGTGCCGCGTACGCTGCGGATTCGGCCTCGTCGAGTTCGCCTCGCTGCGCCCTGCCGATCGCCGCTGATGCAAGGGCCGAGATCAGCGAGGCCGAGCGCGTCCCGCCGGCGGCCGCGACGGCGGTCTCGGCCCAGTCGAACACCTCGCCGTGTCCCCGCCACATGGCGAAGGGGTGCAGGGCCGCCGACAGCCGCAGGGCGCGTTCGACGTCGCGACCCACGAGCCACTCGTGGGCCAGGCGGAGATCGTCGAAGTGCTGGTGTATTCGCTCGACCCACTCCCTCTCGTCAGGTCCTCGAAGGCCGACTGCAGCGTCCTCCGCTAGTGACACGGCCCAAGCAGCATGCCGGTTGCGTACGTCCTCGCCACATCCCCCGGCGTCGACCTGCTTGTGGGCGTAGCTCCGCAGCGTGTCGAGCATCCGGTAGGTCGTGGCGTCGCCGGTGCGGCGAGCGGACAGGAGTGAGCAGTCCACGAGCCTGGCCACGTCGGCCGCCACGCGCGACGGGGCATCGCCGTCCGGTGCGGCCACCGCGACAGCCCCCTCGATGTCGAACCCACCGGCGAACACGGACAACGCCTCGAACAGCAGCCGCACCTGCTCGTCCAGCTGCTTGTACGACCAGTCGATGACCGATTCCAGCGACCGGTGTCGCGGGGTCGCGCGAGGTCCGCCGTCGAGAAGCTCAAGCCCGGACCCGAGCACGGCGGTGAGCTCGCGCAGGCTCATCGTGCGCAACCGGCCGGCGGCGAGCTCGATGGCCAGAGGGAGGCCGTCGAGCCTGGCGCAGACGACTGCGGCGTCGGCAAGGTGCTCTGGCCCGAGGTCCACGTCGGGATTCGCTTGTCGTGCACGGTCGAGGAACAGTTCGAGCGCGGGCGAGCCGCTTCCGAGGGCGAGCGGGGCCACCGTGAGGACCCGCTCGCCGTCGACGGCGAGCGGCTCGCGGCTCGTCGCCACCAGCCGAACGCCGTTGGTGTGATGGAGAAGTCGATCTGCGAGTCGCGCCACCGCCTCGATCACGTGCTCACAGTTGTCGAGCACGAGGACCATCCGCTGGTGGTCGAGGTGAGCGACGAGATGTTCCTCCCGCGATCGTGAGTCGGGGCGCTCGGCGCCTGCCGCCATCGCGACAGCTCGGACCACGTGGGTGCCCCGACCGATCGCGGCGAGATCGCAGTAGTGAACGACCTCGCCACGATCCATCAATCGGTACGTCGCCTCCAACGCCAGCCGCGTCTTGCCGACACCACCGGGCCCGCAAAGTGTGATGAGCCGCGAATCGGCAACGAGCTCGACAACGCGTCGGAGCTCGATCTCCCGCCCCACGAATGTCGTGATGGGTCGCGGGATCCCCGCCGGGTGCCGCTTGCCCACCTTCGGAGTCAGCTCGTGGGTGAGGATCTTCTGTTCGAGGCTCCGCAGCTCGGGTGCCGGCTCGAGGCCCCGCTCGGCGAGATGCTCGCGCCAGCCCTGGTAGAGGTCCAGAGCATCGGTGTGGCGTCCCTCCCGGTACAACAGCTCCATCAGCAGCGCCCGAGCGTGCTCGCGCTCGGGGTGCTCGTGGACGACGCGCGCCAGCCCGGCCGCCGCTTCGGCGGCGTCGCCGTTCTCGAGCAGGAGCTCGCAGCGCTGCTCGGTCGCGCGCAGACGCAGGTCGTCGAGCCGGACAGCCTCTGCCTGCGCGAAGTCACGGTCGGCAACCGGCCCGAACGCCGGCCCGTGCCAGAGTGCCACGGCCTCGTCCAAGAGCAGCGACGCCGTCGACGTGTCCGCTTCTGCTGCCGCCGCGACCAGGTCCTCGAAACGCGTTGCATCCAGATCGGAACGATCGACCTCCAGTCTGTATCCGCCCGTGTCCCCGACGAGCTCACCGGCTGGGAGCACCCGACGGAGGCGCGAGACCTGCGACCGCAACGCTGCGCCCGGATCGCGCGGCAAGTCGTCCGCCCACAACGTGTGCACGAGCCGGTCGACCGCCACGGTCCGCCCACGCTCGACGAGCAGGTGCGCCAGCAACAGACACTGCCGACCGACGATCGTGCGGCGGTGCCCACCGGACTCCACCGCGATCGTTCCAAGCACCGCATACGTCGTCGACGGGCTGGTCGTGGTGAGCATGCCGAAGGACTGCCGCTCCTTGCCTCGCCTTCCGGTCGGCGCGGCACGCTGATGACACGAGTATGACACGGGGCCATGCGACGGTTCCGGGGACCGTTCACCGACCAAAGGTGCGCCATGAGCTCCGCCACGATTGTCATCCCCGACGACCTCGCCCGCTCATTCGCCGGCGAGTTCCTGCGGCCCCCCGACGCGACCTACGACGACGTTCGCCGCGTACACAACGGGCTGATTGACAAGCGTCCCGCCGTCATCGCCCGGGCCACGTCCACCGACGACGTCGCTGTCGCCTTGGCGCTGGCACGCAGGTTGGGCCTGGAGCTGTCCGTGCGGGGCGGCGGCCACAACGTTGCCGGGCGGGCAGTGACCGACGGCGGCGTCATGGTCGATCTCTCGACCATGAAGCGAATCGACGTCGACTCCCAACGGCGAACGGTGACTGCCGAGGGCGGCGTCACGTGGGCCGAGATGGACCAGGCCACCCACGAGCACGGTCTCGTCGTACCCGGCGGCGTGGTGTCCTCCACGGGCATCGGCGGGCTCACCCTCGGCGGGGGCCTGGGATGGACCCAGGGCCGGTTCGGGCTCAGCATCGACAACCTCCTCGCAGCCGAGGTCGTCACCGCCGACGGCACCGTCATCGTCGCCAGCGACGAAGACCACGCTGACCTGTTCTGGGCCCTCCGGGGCGGCGGGGGGAACTTTGGCGTCGTCACACGCTTCACCTACCGAGCCCACCCCCTCACCACCGTGCTCGGCGGCCTGGTCGCCTACCCCGCTGACGAAGCCGCTCAGGTCCTTGCCACCTACCGCGATGTGACCGCCAGCGCGCCCGACGAGCTCAGCGTGCAGGTCGGGCTCCTGCACACGCCCGACGACGCCCACGCGCCGATCATCGCTGTGCCCCTGTGCCACTGCGGCGATGACGAGGCAGCCGCCGAGGCCGACATCGAGCCCCTCCGCCACGCCGGCACGGTGCTCGCCGACGACATCGGGCGGATCCCGTACCCAGCAATGAACGCGGCCACCGACCCGCTGTTCCCCCGGGGCACCCTGAACTACTGGAAGCAGGCCTTCGTCGACGAGGTGAGCGGCGGGCTCATCGACGTTCTCATCGACGCCTTCGCCACGTGCCCGTCGCCCATGTCCGCGCTGGTCATCGAACCACTTCACGGCGCCGCCGCACGAGTCCCCATCGACGCAACCGCGTTCCCCTACCGTCGAGAGGGCTACGCCGTGCTTCTCTGCGGACAGTGGCAGGATCCGGCCGACAACGAGGCCAACATCTCCTGGGTCCGCGACACCTTCGTCGCGCTCGCTCCGCTCGTCAGCGACCGTCGGTACGTCAACTACATGGGCGACGGCGACAGCGCCCGCGCCGCCTACGGCCCCCAGTACGACCGGCTCGTCGACGTGAAGCGCCGCTATGACCCCGACAACCTCTTCCGGCTCAACCAGAACGTCGACCCGACACGTTGACATGACCATGCCGACGGGACCTGGGACGGTGATCTACATCGATCGGTCCCCACATGCACGCAGGCCGACGGGATCAATTCAAGGTGGCATGCAGGAGAAGGTGGCGGCCCTCAGTCGGGGCACACCAGGAACTTCGTCCTCTCCAAGCGACCTATTCGGCGTCTGCCCCCGGTGGCGGACGGCGAGGACGTGTCACAGAACGCGCGACGCCTCGCTTCGCCGGAGGTGCCCTCCAACGCCGGCTACGCGACGGTGTCGTGACGGCTGACGCGTCCCCGAAGCGCGTCGCCGGACATCCCGGAATACGCGCCGATCTGCTGCGCTCGCGGGGCATTCGGGGACGCGATTAGGTGGCAGCGATATCTGGTGCCCTCCACCGGCACCTGGGGCGATGCCCCACGTCGTTTTGCATGCACATTCGGGGACACCCGCGCCCTTCGTCGTGTGCGCCCAGAGCCGTCGATGTGCCGCAGCGGTTGGCCGTCCGCGCTCGTGACGCGCGTGGCGCGCTGATCGAACCCTGTTTGTGTCAAGTGCCTTGGCGCGAGCGCGTGAGCGCCGCTGGATGAGCGGGCGTAGCGTTCGGGTGTTGGGTCCGGGAGTGACTGATCCGAAGAACCGACCGGAGGACGAGATGAACGAAGCGATCGAAGTACGCGTGGCAAAGCGCGACGAGGTGCGCCAGGTGGCGGCGTCGCTGGCGACAGCCTTCTACGACGACCCCGTAATCTCGTTCGCCTATCCCAGCGATACCACCCGCCTGCGCCGTCTCGAGGTCTTCTTCGCGACGCAGGCCCGGGCTCTGTGGAAGCAGCGAGAGATCCACATCGCCGACGACTCCTCGAGCGCCGCCATCTGGGCACGCCCCGGTGAATGGAAGATGTCGACGCTCGGCTTGCTGAGAGGCATCGTGCCAGCGACGCTGCGCACCCGGCCGAAGCTGGCGGCGCTTCGGGGCTACCTCGGCACCGACCGGCTGCACCCGGACGAGCCGCACTGGTACCTCGAGGCTCTCGGCACCGTGCCCGCGCAGCAGGGCAAGGGCCTTGGCGCGCAGGTCCTGGCCCCAGTGTTGCGCCAGTGTGACGAGGAAGGCGTACCCGTGTGGACCTGGTCGTCCAACGAAAACAACCTCGCCTTCTACCACCGCCAGGGCTTCGAGGTGCTGGACAAGCTCGAGTTCGCCCCCGGCGGGCCTCCGATCTTTCCTATCCGGCGGGACCCACGGCCACTTGAGCTGTAGGCCGGCGTACCGAGGAGCAGCTGGCGCGTAGCACCAAACGCCCGCCGGCTGATGGACGCACTCCTCGGGCCCGACGTGTCCCAGAAGATCACCCGCGAGCGTCCCCGATGGTCGCGGGGGAACCGCTCCCGAAGCGCCGATCTCCAGCGAAGCCGACCGCTCGCGAACGGGTGATCTGCGGATTCGATCGGAACTGACGATCGGCACTTCGGAGCGGGTGGCCAACCGGACGGCTGTCGCCGCGCCGCCTACGGTCCCTTCTCGGCCCTTCGAGGCGCCCGCGCCTGCACGCAACGGTCGATGACTGCAAGCGCCTCCAGGATGCCGCCGTGTTCAGCGATAGCACGGGCTATGTCCTTCGCCCTCGCTGCGAACTCGGGCTCACCGAATGCACGCTTCACC
>JACDCH010000214.1 GCA_013694495.1 Acidimicrobiia bacterium
ATCATCGCCGCGCTCGCCGACGCGGTCGTGGTGGTGGAGTCGCCGGAGTCGGGCGGGGCGATGCACACCGTCGACGAGGCGCTCCGGCGCGACCGCCCGGTGCTGGCGGTGCCCGGACCGGTCACCAGCCATGCCTCGGCCGGCACCAACCGACTGCTGCGCGACGTCGCCGTGCCGTGCTGCGACGTCGACGACGTCCTGCTCCTGCTCGGGATCACACCCAACGCCGTCGGCGCCGGTGGGCCCGACCGGCGGCCGCCGCCCTCGGGCGCGGCGGCGGCGGTGTTGACCGCCCTCGGATGGACCCCGGCCACGCTCGACCACGTGGTGGGACGGTCCGGGCTCGGCCTCGGTGAGGTCGCCCTGGCGCTCGAGACGCTCGTGGCCGACGGCTGGGTCGTGGTCGACGGTCCGTGGTTCGAGCGGGTCACCCAGGGGCGGGGGGTCCGGCGGTGATCGCCCGACCCTCGGTACGTTGCCTTCGTCCGGATCCGAGCGAGGAGGAGGGGTGGCGTGGTCTGGCAGGTCGAGCCCTTCGTCGCCTCCTTGTCCTCGCTCGCCTCCACCACCGTGGCGAGCTACCGGCACGACGTCGAGGCCTTTGTGGCCTGGGCCACCGACGCCGGGCTGGCGACGCCGGCCGAGGTCGACCGCAGGGTCGTGCGCCGGTACCTCGCCCACCTGAGCGGCCTCGGGCACCGCTCCACCACCGTCGCCCGCCGCCTGTCGGCCCTGCGGCGCTGGTTCGCCTGGCTCCGGCGCCACGGCGGCATCGTCATCGACCCCACGGCCGGGCTGTCGGCGCCCAAGGGCGAGGCCCGCCTGCCCCGGGTCCTCCGGGCCGACGAGCTCCACCAGCTCCTCGACGAGCCGGCGGGGACATCGCCGGCGGCGGAGCCGACCCCGTTGGCGACGGCGCTGCGTGATCGCGACGACGCCGTGCTCGAGCTCCTCTACGGCAGCGGCCTGCGGGTTGGCGAGCTCGTCGGGCTGCGACGGCCCGACGTCGACCTCGACGGCCGTTGGGTCACCGTGTGGGGCAAGGGCGCGAAGCAGCGTCGCGTCCCACTCTCAGCCCCAGCGGTCGAGGCCCTGCGCCGCTGGATCGCCGCGTCGCGGCCCCTCGCCGTGCAGGAGCTCGGCGCAGCCGAGGCGGGCGAATCGCTGTTCGTGAACCAGCGCGGACGGCCGCTCTCGTCTCGCGACGTGCGCCGCTTACTCGATCGGCGCTCGCCCGTACCGACCCATCCGCACGCCCTCCGGCACAGCTTTGCGACCCACCTGCTGGACGGCGGCGCCGACCTCCGCGCGGTCCAGGAGTTGCTCGGGCACGCCGACCTGGCCACGACCCAGCGGTACACTCACGTGAGTCGTGAGCGTCTTCGACGCGTCGTCGACGCCACTCATCCCCGAGCGGGGCCAGAGACCGAGGGGGCTACCGTTGACAGCTGACGCGCCGGCCGACGTGGAACGGCTGTGGGACAAGTACAGGGACCGGTCGAGCCGCGAGGTCCGCGACCAGCTGATCCTGCACTTCTCACCCCTCGTGAAGTACGTCGCGGGCCGGGTGGCCGTCGGCCTCCCCCAGAACGTCGAGCAGGCCGATCTCGTCAGCTACGGGATCTTCGGGCTCATCGACGCCATCGACAAGTTCGACCCGGCGCGGGGCTTCAAGTTCGAGACCTACGCCATTGCCCGCATCAAGGGCGCCATCCTGGACGAGCTCCGCTCGATCGACTGGGTGCCCCGGTCCGTGCGGGCCAAGGCGAGGGCGATCGAGAAGGCCTACGGCAAGCTCGAGAGCGAGCTGCACCGCACGCCCACCGACGACGAGCTGGCCGTCGAGCTCGAGATGAGCGACTCGCAGCTCCAGGCCACGCTCAACCAGATCAGCTTCATCGGCCTCGTGGCGCTCGACGAGATGCTGTCGAGCGGCGACCGCACCGACACGATGACCCTGGGCGACACGGTCGCCGACACCGGCGAGGGCCCGGTGGCGTCGTTCGAGGTCGAGGAGATGCGCCAGCTCCTGGCGGAGTCGATCAACCGCATGCCCGAGCGGGAGAAGATCGTCCTCACGCTCTACTACTACGAGTCCCTCACCTTGGCCGAGATCGGCCAGGTCCTGGGCGTCACCGAGAGCCGGGTGTGCCAGATCCACACCAAGGCAGTGCTCCAGCTCCGGTCCCGCCTCGCTGCTTCCGAGCGCGAACCCGCCTAGCGCCGCCGGCGCCCGGGCGTGCCGCTGCGGCGGCCACCGAACCGACCCTTGTCGCACCGGAGGCCCCACATGCGCCGCGCTCGTGTCCCCCTCGCCCCTCGCCCGACCACCGCCCTGGGC
>JACDCH010000219.1 GCA_013694495.1 Acidimicrobiia bacterium
CCCGCGGGCCACGTCGACGCCCGTCGGGCGACCCGGCGCAGGGACGCGGCGGCGTACTGCGGCCGCACCACCTTGATCGCGCCGGCGAAGACCAGGAGGGAGGCGAGGCCGCCTGCGGCCCCGATCCCCACCCACCGCAGCGCTGTCGTCAACACCGCCGGGCTCGGATCAGTCCGCGACGCACTCGATCGCCGCGGTGAGCGCCGCGAGGACCGCCGCCAGGGCCATGCCTGCCAGCATCGCGGCGAGGATGTCGAGCACGGCGCCTCCCGCGCCGGTGACGATCGGCGACAGCAGGGTGGCGATGGCTGCGGCGCCGCCGCCGGCCTTCACGAGGAAGGTGATGGCGGCACCGGCACCGGCGATCTGGTCCCAGTTGCCCACGAGCCACCGGAGGGCTTCCGGGCCGCCCGTCTCGAGCACCTGCCAAGAGAAGCGGGCGGTCTCGGCATCGACGTGGTGCTGCGTCGTCATGCAGTCGGTGAACGCGCTCTCCTCGCGCACCTCAGCCCTCCCCCGCCGCGGCCAGGGCCTGCTGGATGCAGTGCTGGCACCACTGGATCGCGGTCTCGATCGGCATGCCGGAGGCGGCGTCGAAGGCCTCGAGCACTGCGTCGTAGGCCGCGTCGATGAAGCCGAAGCCGTCGGGGTCGGAGAACATCTTGGCGTAGCCGTCGCCGGTGACAGCGTTGAGTCCCTGCTTGAGCTCAGGGCTGAGCGAGTCGAGCTGGCTCTTGAAGTACTCGATCGCAACTGCCAACGCGGACCCCTCGGGCACGCTCCCCTCGTCGATGGGCAGGCCGGGCAGCGCCATGCACCTGGCGAATTCATCAGCGAATGCCATGAGCACCTCCTCGTCCTGTCCGACGTCGACCGTCGAACCTATGGGGACCGGGCGCCGGCACGCGGTCGTTGGGGGGGCGCCGAAAGGGCAACCGTTCTGCCCGATCGGCACCTCCCACCTACGGTCGAGCCCGGATGTTCACCCGGCCGGACGACCTACCCGACGAGGCGGTCGTCGCCGCCGTGGCCGGGGGCTGGGACCTCCGGGTCCGGCGCATCGACCACGTGCCGCTGGGGTTCGGCAGCCACCACTGGCAGGTGGAGATCGACGGCGGCGAGCGCCGCTTCGTCACCGCCGACGACCTCGAGGCGAAGCGCCGTTCACCGACGGAGCCCCTCGGCCGACCCCGGCAGCGGCTCGACGCAGCGCTGTCGGCCGCCTGCTGGCTGCGGGAGGCGGGCCTCCCGTTCGTCGTCGCCCCGCTCCGCACCGGCACAGGCGCCGTGCTCCACGAGCTCGACGAGCGGTTCGCCGTGGCGGTGTATCCCTTCGTCGACGGCGAGGCGCACCCGTGGGGTGCGTACCCCACGCCGGCGGCCCGCGCCGTCCTCGACCTCGTCGCCACCCTCCACGCTGCGCCCGGGCCGCCGCCGACCGCCCTGGTCGACGACTTCGAGGTGCCGAACCGGGCCGACCTCCTGGCCGCGCTCGACCACCTGGACGCACCGTGGGACACCGGGCCCTACGGCGAGCGCGCCCGCCTGCACTTCGCCCGCCACGCCGGGAGCATCCCGCCGGTCCTCGACCACTACGACGACCTCGTGGCCCGGGCCGGGCGCCGGCCGGAGCGGCTGGTGCTCACCCACGGCGAACCCCACCGCGGCAACACGATGGACACCGCCACCGGCCCCGTGCTCATCGACTGGGAGACCGCACTGGTGGCGCCGCCCGAACGTGACCTGTGGGCGATGGCGGTCGAGGACCCCGGTGTCCTCGACCTCTACGCAGCGCGCACCGGCGTCACCCCGCTCGCCGAGGCCGTCGAGCTCTACCGCCTGTGGTGGGACCTCGCCGAGGTCGCGATCGGCGTGCACCGCTTCCACAACCCGCACCGCGAGTCCGAGGACACCGTCAACTCGTGGCAGGCCTTCGGCCTCTACCTGGACCCGGGCCGCTGGCCCCGGACGACCTGACGGTCAGGGGGCGACCATCGGCACGGCCGGCGAACCGACGAGGGAGTCGAGGCGGTGCAGGACGCCGGCGTGGAGGTCGACGAGCATCCGGGCGAGCGCGGGTGGCGTGCCCCGGCCGTGGGCGTCGGCGACGTCGGCGGGGAGATCGGCCGGCAGGACGGGGACGCGGGGGACGGCGAGGTCGGTCCGGGCGGCCACCACGACCCGACGCACGGCGTCGCCACCGGCGGCGGCGCACCACTCGAGGACGGCCCAGCCCAGCTCGGCGTGACCAGCCTCGTCGGCCGCGATCACGGCGAGCGCAGCGGCCGCCTGCGGGTCGACCGCCACCCG
>JACDCH010000331.1 GCA_013694495.1 Acidimicrobiia bacterium
CACGCCGGCCGCGCGCCAGCGCGCTCGGGGTCGTTGGGCACGAGCGGCAGCACGAGGCGCGACGGGTGCTCGGCGTCGTGGAGGATCGTCACCGCCGCCGGCACGGGGTGCGGCGCGAAGGCCCACAGCTGCGGCAGGACCGTCGGCGCCTCCACCCACACCCGCACCCGGGAACCGGCCCGGAAGACGTGGCCGAACGGGAACACCTCGAGCCGGGCCGCCACGGGCACGCCGGGCAGGAGCGAGGCAGCGTCGGCGCCCTGGTGGGTCTGGTACGGACGGAGCTCGGTGGAGCGGGCCGGATCGAGGGCCCGCTGCGACACCTTCAGCCACCCCTGCTGCACGAACACCTCCTGCCCGTCGGGTCGCACCTCGGTGATCGTGGCCTGGAGGTCGACGTCGCCGCCGAGGGCCGACGACAGCCAGAGATCGAGGGACCCCGACCCCAGGACGGTGCGGTCCGCCTCCAGCGGCGCGGTCGTGAACGCCGCCGCCGTGCCGGCCGGCGGTGGAGTGTCCCAGAGGTAGAAGAACGGGGCGCCGCCGACGCCGGCGTAGGCGGGGTTGGCGATGCCCTGGCTCCCGACGCCGGGCGCGTAGGTGTAGCCCGTCGAGCCGGTCGGGGCGTCGACACCCAGCGCACCGCCGGGACCGAGCGCCAGCGGCCACGTCGTGAGGTCGCCCGACGCGCGGCGCCGGGCCTCCGACCAGTGCTCCAGGCTCGTGATCCAGCCTGGAGCGCGGGCGCCGCCGTCGCGCCCGGCCTCCCACCACACCTGCACCCGTGGTCGCTGCTCCCAACCGTTGTCCTCACCCTTGAGGAAGTGGTCGTAGAAGCGCTCGAGGTCCTCGAGCTCCGTCGCCGTGCGGGCCATGCCGTGGTCGCCATTGGTGAGCGTCGCCCACCACGAGGTCGAGCCCCGGTCGTCGAGCTGGGCCAGGAGGTCGGTCTGGCGCGAGGCGAGCTGCTCGTCCTGCCACGACAGCGTCGCCAGCAGCGGGACGGTGACGTCGTCGAGGTACGCCTCGGGCGACCGCTCCCGCACCAGCGCGTCGTCGAACGGGTGCTGGAGGAGCTGGACGAACGGGTTTGTGAGGATGCCGCCGAGCTCGGCCAGCGACCCCCGGATGCAGCCCGGGTCGCCTTCCAGCACCTCGCCGGGGCTCGACTGGAACTCGTAGGACGGACGCCCGATGAAGCTCCACAGCGACGCGAAGCCGTAGTTCAGGATCCCGCCGGGGCGGGCGATGTCGCGGTAGGCGTCGGCGTAGAAGTGGCCGGGGGCGATGGCGGCCAGGCCCGGCGGTTGCTGCGCGGCGACGAACAGCTGGGTGATGCCGGGGTAGCTCTTGCCGATCATGCCGACGAGTCCGTCGGACCAGGGCTGCTGGCGGATCCAGGCGATCACGGCAGCGCCGTCGACCGCCTCGCGGGGCTGGAAGAAGTCGAACGTCCCCTCGCTGCAGCCGGTGCCCCTGAGGTTCACGCCGATGTAGGCGTAGCCGCCGTCCCGCTCGACGAAGCGGCGGATGTGGCTGGCGTCGGGGTTCGTCCCCGGGTCGTAGCCGGAGTACTCGAGCAGCGTCGGGTACGGCCCCGGCCCCGACGGCCGGACCACCGTGTAGCGCAGGTCGGTCCCGTCGTCCATCGTCACGTAGCCCGACTCGCGGATCGGCGCAGCCTGGGACCGGGCCGGCTCGGGCGCGCCCGCGCCGAGCACCAGCGCCACGGCGACGACGAGGAGGGCGCGGCGCACGCACGAAGGGTTCGACACCATGGGGCAGACTCCCGCCGTGGCGCGCAAACCGGACATCGGGGCCGAGGACTTCTTCGCCCTCGACCTGCGGGTGGGCCGGGTCGTGGCGGTGGAGGCGTTCCCTGAGGCCCGGAAGCCGGCGTGGAAGCTCACCGTCGACTTCGGCCCCGAGGTCGGCGAGCTCCGGACGAGCGCCCAGGTCACGAACGACACCGCCGAGGAGCTCACCGGCCGGCTCGTCGTCGGCGCCATCAACCTCGGCGCGAAGCGCGTCGCCGGGTTCGCGTCGCAGTTCCTCGTCCTCGGCGGCATCGCGGCCGACGGCACGGTCAACCTCCTCGGCGTGGACGGGGTCGTCCCCGGGGACCCCGTGGCGTGAGGCGCGCGCCCGGCCTGGCTGCCGCGGTCCTCGTGGCGCTCCTCGCCTCGAGCTGCGGGAGCGGCGGCGACGGCGACGGTGGTGGCGGCGCCGCTACCACCGTCGACGCCCCGACCTCGACCGCGGGCGACGATCCGACCACGACGAGCGCGTCGGACGGGCGCGCCTCCACCACGAACCCGGCGGCGTTCTCCCCGCCGACCGAACCCACCTGCATCGCAGGCGCCCGCGACGGGGGTGACGACACGACACCGGTCGCCGTCGCCGGCGCCGAGCCCGCCGCCGTCGAGATCCTCGCCGACGTCGACGGCCTGTTCCTCGTCCTGTACGGCGCCGACGCCATGGGCCTCACACCCATCTCCGGGCCCGCCGAGGCGGGCGGGCCCCCGGCCCGGATCGCGTCGGTCGTCGATCTCGACGGCGACGGCACCGACGAGGTGTGGGTCCAGGCCAGCACCGGTGCGTCGGTGCTGATCTACGACCTGTACCGGGTCGACGGGTGCCTCCTCCTGCCGGTGGGGCTGGGTGGCGCGCCGGCCAGCTTCGCCGTCGGCGGCACCGTCGGCACCCAGGTGGGCGCGTTCTGCACGGACAGCGGCGCGGTGGTGGCGGTCGTCGCCACCAGCGACGACGGCGAGCGCTACGTGGGCGAGCGCACCGACTTCCGCCTGCAGGGCGGCGAGCTCGTCGTGGAGCAGCGGGCCCCTCTCGAGCTCCTGGCGTCGGACCCCGACTTCCCCGACCTCGCCGCCTTCCGCTGCTGACTCCCCCGCCCCGTCCACCCACCTCTTCTCAATCGGGGGCAGCTATCGACGAAGAGGCGCGATTGCTGCCCCCAGTTCGAGAGGATGCGGGGTGGCGCGAGGGGGTGTGGGGTCAGGTGTGGGGCAGGAGGAGGACGGCGCGGAGGCGGCGCTCGAGGTGGTGCTCGAGGGCCCGGGTGGCGAGCGTCTCGACCTCATGGGTGGTGCCGTCGGCCGGCGCGTTGAGCGCCTCGCCCAGCCGGCCGCCCAGGACGAGGCGCAACAGCTGCACGGCCGGTTCCGTCACGGCGACGCCGCGCCGGTGGTCGCGGCACAGCAGGCCGCCCTCGTCGACGTCGAAGGCCACCAGGGGCACCTCCTCGTCCTCGCAGACAGCGCAGCAGTCGACCCGGGGCTGGAAACCCTCGTGGGCCAGCAGCTTGAGGAAGAACGCCGGCACGACCAGCGGGTGGTCGCGCGCCGCCAGCGTGCGCAGCGCGCCCACGAGCATCGTGTAGAGGTGGGCGTCGGTGTGACGCTCCTGGGCCATGGCGTCAACCGCCTCCAGCAGCACCGTCGCCCGCGTGAGGCGATCGAGGTCGTCGCGCAGCGGCGCCAGGTTGTCGATCGTCTCGGCCTGGGTGACGATGTCGAGCTCGCGGCCCTCGTAGAGCTGCAGCGCGACGTGACTGGTGGGCTCGAGCCGCGAACCGAACTTCGACTTCGTCTTGCGGACGCCCTTGGCGACGGCCCGCACCTTGCCCCGACCGCGGGTGCAGAGCACGACGATTCGGTCGGCCTCCCCCAGCTTCCACGTGCGCAGGACCACGCCCTCGTCGCGGTAGAGGCTCACGACCTCACTCCTGCACGGCGCCGAAGCGGCGATCGCGCTGCTGGTACTCGCGGATGGCGTCGAAGAGGTTCTCGCGGCGGAAGTCGGGCCACAGCTGCTCGGTGAACACCAGCTCGCTGTAGGCCATCTCCCAGAGCAGGAAGTTCGAGATGCGGTACTCGCCGGAGGTGCGCACCATGAGGTCGGGGTCGGGCATGTCGGGTTCGTAGAGGTGGGCCCGGATGGCCTTCTCGGTGACGCCGCTCGGCTTCACCCCCGCCTCGACCAGCGCCCTGACCGCGTCGACGATCTCGGCCCGGCCGCCGTAGTTGAAGGCGATCGTGAACGTCATCCGCTTGTTGGCGCGGGTGAGCGCCTCCGACTCCTCGATGCGCTTCAGGACCCGGCGCGGCACTCGCCAGTCGCGCCGGCCGGCGAAGCGGATGCGGACGCCCCACTCGTTGAGCTGGTCGCGGTGGCGCACGAGGATGCCCTCGTTGAAGCCCATGAGGAAGCGGACCTCGTCGACGGGTCGCTTCCAGTTCTCGGTGGAGAACGCGTAGACGGTGAGCCAGCCGATCCCGAGCTCGAGCGCGCCCTCGACGACGTCGAAGAGCGCCTCCTCGCCGGCCGCGTGGCCATCGGTTCGCTTCAGGCCCCGCTGCTTGGCCCATCGGCCGTTGCCGTCCATCACCGCAGCGACGTGGTGCGGGACTCGCTTGCGGTCGAGCCCGGCGATGACCTCTGGCGCGGAGCGGCGCCAGCCAGGTGTCCCGAGTCCGTCCATGCGGCGATGGACGCTACCTCCGGCGGTCTGCCGCCCCGGCGACCGGGTAGCTGGTCTCCATGTCGCCGGCGGGGATCAAGGAGCGTCTCCACCGCGTGCGGGTGATCGGGACGGCGCTGGACGTGCAGGAGCGCGTCGGCGAGCTCGGCGGGGGCTTCCTGGCGTCAGCGGTGACGCTGTCGCTGTTCCTGTCGCTGTTCCCGGTGCTGCTGGTCGGCCTGGCCCTGCTCGGCTTCCTGGCCAACAACGACGACACGTTGGCCACCGACCTCATCGCCGACCTCGGGCTCTCCGGCGACGCGGCCGACTTCCTGGTCGAGGGCCTGGAGTCGGCCAAGGGCAGCCGGGCGGCCACGTCCCTGCTC
>JACDCH010000332.1 GCA_013694495.1 Acidimicrobiia bacterium
CCGTCGAGGAGTGCGACCAGGGTCACGCCGGCGCGCCTCCGCCCGCCTCGGGGGCGACCCATTCGGCCGGGCGCTTCTCGGCGAACGCTCGCGGCCCCTCGGCCTGGTCGGGGTGGCCCCACATCGAGACGAGCTCGCCGGCGCCCGCGCGGCACGCATCGGTGAGGCCGACCTCGAGGGCCCCCCACAGCGCCCGCTTCGTGGCCGCCATGGCGGCCGGCGAGTTGCGGGCGATCTTCTCGCCGAGCTCCTGGGCCGCCTCGCGCAGCCGCTCGGGCGGATCCACGACCTCGCTCACCATCCCGAGCTCGTAGGCCCGCTGCGCCGACATGCGCTCGTGGCGCCCCACGAGCGCCATGCGCATCACGGCCTCGGCCGGGACCTTGCGGAGCAGGCCGATGGCCTCGATGGCCACCACCTGGCCGATCGACACGTGCGGGTCGAAGAACTGCGCATCGGACGCTGCGATCACGACGTCGGCATCGGCCACCCAGTGGAAGCCGCCGCCGGCGCAGATGCCGTTGACCGCGGTGATCACCGGCTTCCAGACCTGCTGGTGCCAGGCCGTGAAGTGGAGGTCCCACTCGGCCACCGACTCGCGGTAGCGCTCCATGCCGATACCGTCCGACGCGATCTCCGACACGTCGACGCCGGTCTGGAAGGCCCGCCCCTCGCCCGTGTGCACGATCACCCGTACCTCGGGATCGGCGTCGAGCTCCTTCCACGCGTTGGCGAACTCGTCGCGCATCAGCGCGTTCATGGCGTTCAGCTGGTCGGGCCGGTTGTTGATCAGCCAGCCCACCGGTCCGCGCCGCTCGACGATCAGGTGCTGGTACTGGCCCATCGCGGTTCTCGTTTCTCGGCGAAGGCCTCCGGGCCCTCGGCCTGGTCCGGGTGGCCCCACAGGTCCATGATCTCCGCCGCGCCCGCCCGGCACGCATCGGTGAGGCCGACCTCGAGCGCGCCCCAGAGCGCCCGCTTCGACGCCGCCATCGCGACCGGTGAGTTGCGGGCCACCTTCTCGGCCAGCTCCTGGGCGGCCTCCCGGAGCCGTTCGGGCGGGTCGACCACCTCGGACAGGATGCCCAGCTGGCGGGCCCGTTCGGCCGTGACCCGCTCGTGGACACCGGCGAGCGCCATGCGCACCACCGGCTCCATCGGGGACTTGCGGGCCAAGGCGATGACCTCCGACGCCGAGACCTGGCCGATCGACACGTGCGGGTCGACGAACGTGGCGTTCGACGACGCGATCACGATGTCGGCGTCGGCCACGAAGTGGAGGCCGCCGCCGGCGCACACGCCGTTGACCGCGGCGATGACCGGCTTCCACACGTGGTTGTGCCACGCCGTGAGCTTGAGCTCGGAGCGCTTGGTGCGCCGCGACTGCTCGCGCAGCGCCTCGCGGTCGGTGGCGAGCTGGGCGACGTCGAGGCCGGTCTGGAACGCCGCGCCGTTGCCGGTGTTCACGATCACCCGCACTGCGGGGTCGGTGTCGAGCTCGAGCCAGGCCTGCTCGAGCTCGGCGAGCATGGCGGCGTCCATCGCGTTGCCGACCGCTGGACGATCGAACACCAGCCAACCGACCGCGCCGTGGCGCTCGACCTCGAGCGTGGTCCAGCCCGTCGCCGTCATGAGCGGGGGACGTCCTTCCAGGCCGAGTCGTGCCACGGGTCGGGCTCCCGGGGCAGGCCCAGGACCCGCTCCCCCACGATGTTCTTGTTGACCTCGGTGGTGCCGCCCTCGATCGTGTTGGCCCGGCTACGGAGCATCCCGACCACCTCGTAGGGCAGCGAGTCGGCGTAGGCGGCATCCGCGCCCACCTCCCAGGCGGCGGCGCCGGCGCCGAGGAGATCGGCGGCCAGCAGCTGGATGCGCTGGTTCAGCTCCCCCTGGTGCACCTTGCCGATCGAGCTCTCGGGCCCCGGCGAGCGGCCGGCCTTGAGGCCGGCCCGCACGCGCTGGTTCGTCCATGCCCGGATCCGCTCCTCACTGTGCGCGGCGACCAGGCGCTGGCGCAGGACCGGCTCGTCGCTGCCGCCCCGCAGCAGGCGGTCGGTGCCCGAGCCCCCGATGCGGTCGACGCCACCCGACCCGGAGCCCGACACCATCTGGCGCTCGCCCGACAACGTCGCCCCGGCCACCGCCCAACCGGCGCCCACCTCCCCGACCCGCTGCCCGTCGGGGACCCGGGCGCCGGCGAGGAACACCTCGTTGAAGTCGATGTCGCCGCCGATGTGGCGCAGCGGCCGTACCTCGACGCCGGGCTGGCGCAGGTCGAGCAGGAAGTAGGTCAGGCCTTTGCGCTTCGGCGCGCCCGGATCGGTGCGAGCCAGGCACACGCCGAAGTCGGACACGTGAGCCCACGTCGTCCACACCTTCTGGCCGTCCAGGATCCACTCGTCGCCGTCACGAACGGCTCGGGTGGCGAGCGAGGCGAGGTCGGACCCGGCGCCGGGCTCGCTGAACAGCTGGCACCATCGCTCCTCGTTCCGCACGATGGGCGGCAGGAACCGTTCGCGCTGCTCCTCGGTGCCGTGGGCGAACAGCGCGGGAGCGGCCAGGTTCAGACCGAGAGGGTTGAGCCGGCCCAGGTTGAAGGGCGCCAGCTCCGCCTCGAGCTGCCGGGCCAGCGCCGGCCGCGCGTCGAGCCCGCCGTAGGCGCCGGGCCAGGTGGGCGCCACGAGCCCGGAGGCCCCGAACACCGGGTACCAGGCCTCGTAGTCGGCCCGCGTCCGGAC
>JACDCH010000340.1 GCA_013694495.1 Acidimicrobiia bacterium
CGCGCAGGCGCGGGAGATCACCGCCCACCTCCAGCGCTCGGGCCTGCCGGCCGCGAGGGGGCGCCCGTTGCCGGGAGCCGACGTGCTCGAGTCCGCCGTGGCCGGCCTCCTGGCCCAGCACGACGACCGCAACGGCGGGTTCGGCCGGGCACCGAAGTTCCCGCAGTCGATGGCCGTCGAGGTGCTGCTCCGGGCCGGGACGCCCGAAGCCCTCACCGCCGCCACCACCTCGCTCGAGGCGATGGCCGCCGGCGGGATGTGGGACCACCTGGGCGGCGGCTTCGCCCGATACTCCACCGACGACATCTGGCTCGTCCCGCACTTCGAGAAGATGCTCTACGACAACGCGCTGCTCGCCCGTGCCTACCTGCACGGCTGGCAGGCCACCGGATCGGCCGTGCTGCGCGAGGTGCTCGACGGCATCGTGGCCTACGTGCTGCGCGACCTGCGCCAGCCCGGCGGTGGATTCGCCTCGGCGGAGGACGCCGACTCGGAGGGCGAGGAGGGCCGCTTCTACGTGTGGACGCCCGACGAGCTTTCCGACGTCCTGGGCGATGACGCCGCCCGGCAAGCCGGCGCCTTCTGGGGTGTGGTCGGGCGTGGCAACTTCGAGGGCCGGTCGATCCTCAACCGGCTCCACGCCCGGGGGTCGCTGTCGGGATCACCCGAGATCGAGGCGGCCCGGGCCGCGCTGCTGGCCGCCCGGTCGACCCGGGTCCGGCCCGGCCTCGACGACAAGGTGCTCACCGAGTGGAACGCCCTGCTGGTCGCCGCCCTCGCCGAGGCCGGCGCGGCCTGCGACCGGTCCGACTGGGTCGCCGCTGCGGTCGAGGGCGCCGACTTCCTCCTCGGTGCACTGCGCCGGCCCGACGACGGCCGGTGGCTCCGCTCCTGGCAGGCCGATGCTGGCGCCTCGGTGCTCGCCTTCGCCGCCGACCACGCCGCGCTGGTCGACGCCTTCACCCGCCTCCACGAAGCCACCGGGGAGGCCCGCTGGATCGCCGCCGGGGTCGAGACCGCCGACGCGCTGCTCGACCTCTTCTGGGACCTCGAGGGCGGCGGCGTCTTCACCACCGGCACCGACGGCGAGCGGCTGGTCGCCCGCCAGAAGGACCTCATGGACGGCGCCACCCCGTCGGCCAACTCGCTGACGGCCGTCGCGTTGCTGCGGCTGGCGGCCCTCACCGGCGACGAGCGCTACCGCGAGCGGGCCGGGGACGTCCTGCGCCTGCTGGGCGGCGTCGCCGGCCAGCACCCGACGGCCATGGCCCACCTGCTGGCCGCCGTCGACCTGTCGGTGTCGGGGATCGACGAGGTCGTGGTCACGGGGGACCGTCCGGACCTCCTCACCGCGGTGCGCTCGGACTGGCGGCCGCGCGCCGTGCTCGCCTGGGGCGAGCGCTTCGAGTCACCGCTGTGGGAGGGCCGACCCGACGACGGCCGGGCCTACGTCTGCCGCCACTTCACCTGCGACGCCCCCGTCACCGACCCCGACGCCCTGGCCGCCCTCCTCGCCGACTGAAACCAACCGTTCTTCGGCAGCAGGGTCGCACCTGTCGAGACGCTGGTGCCGAAGAACGAGCGAAGCTCAGACCCGGATGACGATCTTGCCGGTGTTGGCGCCAGTGAACATGGCGTTCAGGGCGTCGACGCCGGACTCGAGCCCCTCGAACTCCTCGACGCGGTACTGCAGCTTGCCCTCGGCCACCCAGCCGGCGAGGACGGCGGCGACCTCGGGGAAGCGGCCCCAGTGGTCCAGCGACAGGAAGCCCCGCATCGAGGCCCGGCGCTGGATCAGGTTCAGGTAGTTGGCCGGACCGGGCGGCCGGTGCTCGTCGTTGTAGGAGCTGATGGCGCCGCACAGCACGACGCGGCCGCCGTTGGCCAGGCGGGCGAGGCAGGCATCGAGGATCGACCCGCCCACGTTGTCGAAGAACACGTCGATGCGCTTCGGGCACAGCTCCTTGAGGCGGGCCGCGACGTCGTCGGTGCGGTAGTTGACGGTGCCGTCGAGGCCGAGCCCGTCGGTGAGCCACCCGCACTTCTCGTCGGTCCCGGCGATGCCGATCACCCGCGCGCCCTGGATCTTGGCGATCTGAGCGGCGACGCTGCCGGTGGCGCCGGCCGCGGCCGACACGACGACGGTGTCGCCCTCCTTCACCTCCCCGACGTCGATCATCCCGACGTAGGCGGTGAGGCCGGTAGCGCCGTAGACGGCCAGCATGGCGAGCATGTCGACCGACTCGGGGGGCCCGAGCGGCGTGGCCAGGCCGTCGTCGGGCAGGGCGACGTAGCGCTGCCACCCCGAGAGGCAGGACACGACGTGGCCCACCGGGAACTTCGGGCTGGCCGAGGCGACGACGGTGCCGATCCCCGAGCACCGGACCACCGCACCGACCTCGACGGCCGGGAAGTAGCCCTCGCCCTCGCTCAGCCAGCTGCGCACGGTGGCGTCGATGCCGAGCCACGCCGTCTTCAGCACGCAGCCGCCGTCGGGCGGCTCGGGCATCGGCAGGTCGACGAGCTCGACGTCGTCGTGCGTCAGCAACCCCTCGGGCCGCCGGCGCAGCACCACCCCCTCGTTCTGGTCCCCCATGGCGCCGGACCGTACCTGACGGCGCGTCAGGTCGGTCGGTGCCAGCCGCCCCGGTGCACGACCTCGTCGAATGAGCCGCGCCGGCGCCGGGCCGACGAACGCCCGGCCCGCTGCTCGCCCGGTGCCGGGTGGCCGAGGGCGAGGGTGCAGGCCACCCGCCAGCCGGTGGGCACGCCGAGCGCGTCGAGGACCGCCACCTCGTCGTCGCCGGGCGAGAACACGAGCCCGCCGAGTCCCTCGTCGGCCGCCGCCACGAGCACGGCCTGCGCGGCCGTCCCGCCGTCGAACCACCAGAACGGCTGGGGCCACGCCGCCGCGCCCCGGCCCAGGGTGGCGGCGAGGCCGCCCTTGTCGGGCTCCGAGTAGCGCGCTGCGTATGCGTCGGGCCGCACGCAGAGGAGCACGATCACCGGCGCGGCGAAGAGCAGCGGGAAGCCGAAGCTCCCCCGCCGCGCGGCCGGGAGGGTGACGTCCCAGTAGCGGCTCGTCTCGGCGCCCTCGAGGACGACGAAGGCCCGGCCCTCGCGCGTGTTGCCCGCGGCGGGGGCGAGCCGCCCGGCGTCGATGATGCGGCGGAGGACCGCCGGGTCGATGGGCTCGGGCGCGAACGCCCGGCACATCGGCGGGCTCAAACGGTCAGGCCGAGTACTTGGCCAGGAACTCGGCCATGGCCCAGCCGAACGCGATCACGGAGTCGCCCCGGGCGTCGTCGAGGGGCTCGAAGAAGGCCCGCACGGCGGGATCGATGGCGCCGTCCTTGAGGCTCTGGTGGTCGACGCAGGCCGGGTAGGCGCCGTCGCCGGTGGCCACGAACGCCCGGTCGTCGTAGGCGTCGATGCCGAAGCGCTTGGCCAGACGGCGGCCCCACGCCCGCTCCTCGCCCGATGCCTTGTACTCGGGCCGGGGCACGATGTCCTCGAGGTTCTTGAACGCCTCGTAGCCACCCGGGTCGACGAGCCGGACGCCGACGAGGACGTCCTCGTCGGGGAAGGCGAGCACGGCCCGGCGGTACTGGTCGGCCATCATCGCCTTGAGCACGCTGTCGCGCTTGGCCGTGCGCTTCACCGACGCGAGGCCGATCAGCACGCACGGCGTGCCACCGATGCGCTCGAGGGTGCAGAACGAGAAGCCCTTCAGCTTCCCGGCCTCCCGCACCTGGGTGATGAGCACCCAGGCCTCGGCCATCTTCGACAGCAGACCGGACTCGTACCGGCTCGGCCCGTCGGCGCAGAGATCGGCCATCTCGGCCAGCTCCGCGTCGGCGAGGGCTGTGCAATCCTTCGTCTCGACCTCGATCGCCATGCCCTGCAGAACCCCCGAGCTCGTGAAGCGGTCCACACAGTCCAGTCAAAACCCACCCGACTGTGCAACTCGGCCGCAGCCCGATCAGGCGTTCCCGCAGGTCAGCGCCTTGACCGGGCGGTCAGGAGCGGCGTCGACGTCGGCGGGGCGCGCCGGTCAGACCTCTGCCGCGCACCACGTGGGGACGCCGAACCCGGCTTCCTCCTCCTCCGACGCGGCGAAGGCGATCTCTGCCCGCGCCCCTGCCCCCGTGCAGGTTCCCCGGCGGACCTACAACAGGCAGTCGGCGCCGAAGATGACCCTGACCTCGCCGGCGAAGCCCCTCGTCGCGTCGACGCAGAACTTGTCGGGGAGGCGAAGGACCTGCGTCTCGGTGAGGTGGAGGAACACCTGCGACTCGCCCGGGTGCTCGGAGAGGAGGGCCTTGAGCCGGTCGATGACGTTCTCGGACACCGCGCCGTGGAGCTTGATGCGGATCGGCGGGGCGCCGTCGCCGACGCCCTCGAACACGTCGATGTCGAGGCAGATCAGCTTCGGTTCGTCGTCGCGCTTGTCGACCTTGCCCTTGACCACGATCACGGCGTCGTCGGTGAGCTTGTGGCCCACCACCGCCATCGTCTTGGGGAAGACCATCACCTCGATCGACCCCTGGAGGTCCTCGAGGGTGAACACCGCCATCAGATCACCCGCCCTCGTCCACTTGCGCTGCAGCGATGTGATCACGCCGCCGTAGGCCTTGATCGAGTTGTCGTCGGCCTCGGCGGCGTCGGCCAGGGTGCCGTCGGTGCGGCGGCGGAGGGCGGCCTCCGCGCCGAGCAGGGGGTGGTCGGACACGTAGAGCCCGAGCATCTCCTTCTCGAAGGCCAGGCGCTCCTTCTTGTCGAACTCGACGTCGGGCACCTCGGGGCGGTCGTCGTAGCTCACGCCGGCGCCCGTCGTCTCGCCGAACAGGGTCATCACGCCCATGTCGTGCTCGCGCCGCCGGGCCACCGTCTTGTCGATGATGGGCTCGAACACGGCCAGCAGGCCCTTGCGGGGGTGGCCGAGGGCGTCGAAGCCACCGGCCTTGATGAGCGACTCGATGGTGCGCTTGTTGAGCACCTGGAGGTCGACGCGGTCGCAGAAGTCGTAGAAGTCGCTGAACTGCCCGCCCGCCTCCCGCTCGGCGAGGATCAACCCGACCAGGCCCTCGCCGACGTTGCGGACGGCGGACAACCCGAACGGGATCACCTCCGTGCCGTCGTCGAGCTTCGCCGCCACGAAGTCGGACGACGACCGGTTGACGTCGGGCGTGAGCACCCGGATGCCCATGGCCCGGCACTCGGCGAGGTACACGGCCGCCTTCTCCAACGATTGCTTCACCGAGGTGAGCAGGGCGGCGAAGTACTCGACCGGGTAGTGCGCCTTGAGGTAGGCGGTCTGGTAGGCGATGAGGCCGTAGCCGAAGGAGTGCGACTTGTTGAACGCGTAGTCGGCGAACTGCTCGATGACGCCGAAGAGCTGGTCGCCCAGCCCGGACCCGTAGCCGGTGGCCTCGCAGCCGGCGAGGAAGCTCTCCTTCTCCTTCTGCATGACGGCCCGCGACTTCTTGCCCATGGCCTTGCGCAGCGAGTCGGCCGAGGCGAGCGAGTAGCCGGCGAACTTCTGAGCGACCCGCATCACCGCCTCCTGGTAGATCATCAGCCCGTACGTGTCGCCGAGGACCTCCTCGGCGTCGGGGTGGAAGTAGACGACGGGCTTCCGGCCGTTCTTGCGGTCGGCGTAGTCGTTGTGCATGTTGGCCGCCATCGGGCCGGGCCGGTACAGGGCGACGAGGGCGGCGACGTCCTCGAAGCTGGTGGGGGCCAGCGACCGCATGAGCGAGCGCATGGGTCCGCCTTCGAGCTGGAACACGCCGATGGAGTCGCCCCGGCACAGCATCGTCAACGTCTTCTCGTCGTCGAGGTCGAGGTGGTCGATGTCGACCTTCACGCCCCGGAACTCCTCGATCATCTCGAGCGCGTCGGTGATGACGTCGAGGTTGCGCAGGCCGAGGAAGTCCATCTTCAGCAGGCCGAGCTCCTCGACGCCGCCCATCTCGAACTGGGTGACGACCGGGGCGTCCTCGGGGTTGGCGCCGGGCTCGGGCTTGCGCTGGATCGGCAGGTACTCGGTGAGCTTCTCCTTGGTGATCACCACCGCGGCGGCGTGGATGCCGTCGCTGCGGCGCATGCCCTCGAGCCCCTTGGCCACGTCGACGACCCGCTTGACGTCGGCGTCGAGCGTGTACGTGTCGCGCAGCTCGGCGGCCATCTTGAAGCCGTCCTTGTACTTCGGGTGCTCCTCGAGGCAGGCGTACAGCGGCGTGTCACGCCCCATCACCAGCGGCGGCATGAGCTTGGCCACCTTGTCGCCGACGGCGTAGGGGTAGCCCAGCACCCGGGCCGCGTCGCGCACGGCCTGGCGGGCCTTGATGGTGCCGAACGTGACGATCTGGGCGACGTGGTCGCGCCCGTAGGTAGCGGCCGCGTACCGGATCATCTCGTCCCGGTAGCGGGAGTCGAAGTCCATGTCGATGTCAGGCATCGAGATGCGGCTCGGGTTGAGGAACCGCTCGAAGAGGAGGTCGTACTTGATCGGGTCGAGGTCGGTGATCCAGAGGCAGTAGGCGACGGCGCAGCCGGCCGCCGACCCCCGCCCCGGGCCGACCCGGATGTCGTTGTCACGGGCGTGGCGGATGAGGTCCCACACGATGAGGAAGTACGCCGAGAACCCCATGTCCTCGATGACCTTGAGCTCGTAGGCGAGACGCTCGACGGCGGCGTCGGGCGGCTGCTGGCCCCAGCGCTTGCGGGCCCCCTCCATCGTGAGGTGTCGGAGGTAGTCGCCGTCGGTCTCGAAGCCCTCGGGGATCTTGAACCGGGGCAGCTGCGGCTTGCCGAACTCGATCTCGACCTTGGCCCGCTCGGCGATCCACAACGTGTTGTCGCAGGCGACCTCGACCTCGCGGAAGAGGTGGCGCATCTCCGCCGCCGTCTTCACGTAGTGGCCCTCGCCGTCGAACTTGAAGCGCTCGTCGCGGCCCTGGCTGATGAGGGCGCCGGTCTGCACGCAGAGCAGGGCGTCGTGGGCCTGGGCGTCTTCGGGCCGGGTGTAGTGGCTGTCGTTGGTGGCGAGCAGCGGCGCGCCGATGCGCTTGGCGATCTCGACGAGTTGGGGGTTCGTGCGGTGCTGGGCCTCGATGCCGTGGTCCTGGAGCTCGACGAAGAGGTTGTCGCGCCCGAAGATGTCCTGGAGGCGGGCCGCCTTCTCGAGGGCCTCGTCGAAGCGGTCGGCCATCAGGCTCTGGAGGACGTGGCCGCCGAGGCAGCCCGTGGTGGCGATGACGCCCCGGCTGTGGTCGGCCAGGAGCTCCCAGTCCACCTTGGGCTTGCGGTAGTAGCCCTCCATGAACGCCCGCGAGGCGAGCTGGATGAGGTTCTTGTAGCCCTCGTTCGTCTCCGCCAGAGCGGTGAGGTGGTAGTAGGCCTTCTTCCCGCCGTCGCCCTCGCCGCCCGTGTCGTCGACCTTGCCCCGCGTGTTGATGCGCTCGGTGCGGTGGTCGTGGGCCTGATACAGCTCGACGCCGAGCACGGGCGTGAGGCCCTGCTCGCGGCAGGCCTTGTAGAAGGGCAGGACGCCGTACATGTTGCCGTGGTCGGTGATTCCGACCGCCGGCTGCCCATCGGCGGCGGCGGCCGCGACGAGCTCCTCCACCCGGCTGGCGCCGTCGAGCATCGAGTACTCGGTGTGCACGTGGCAGTGCACGAAGCTGCCCTGACCCATCGCTCTCCCTCAGCTCCACAGGCTGCCCACAGGAGCGCTCCACACCCTGTGGAGAACTACACGGCTGTGATTCCGGGGACGGTAGCGGGCGCGGCTCCTGGCCGCCATCGGTCGCGCCGGAGGGCCGGTGGGGGCGGCGCTAGAGGTACGTGCCGAGGCGGCCGCCGGGCTCGCCGGCCGGGTCGCCGCCCTGCGGGCCGGCGCCGAGCTGGCTCCGCATGTGCTCGATCTGCTGGCGGGCCGCCATCTGCTGGGCGAACAGCGTGGCCTGGATGCCGTGGAACAACCCCTCCAACCACCCGACGAGCTGGGCCTGGGCCACCCGCAGCTCGGCGTCGCTCGGCATGTCGTCGACGAAGGGCGGGGCCAGCGAGCAGAGCTCCTCGCGGAGGTCGGGCGACAGGGACTCGGCCAGGCGCTGCACGGAGGTCTCGTAGATCTGCTTGAGGCGGTCGCGGCCGGCGTCGTCGAGCGGCGCCTGACGGACCTCCTCGAGCAGCTGCTTGATCATCGAGCCGATCCGCATGACCCGGGCCGGCGAGTTGACGGACTCGACCGCGTCGTCGCCGTCGCCCTCGGCAGGGAGCGGGAGGTTCACGACCTCCGGCGTCTCCACTGCCGAGTCGGTGCCGTCGGGGGGTGCCTGGTCGGACATGGCGGTCGAACCTACCCGTGCGGGGTCGAACGGAAGCACCGCACGATCTCGGCCAGCGCCTGGGTGGCGAGGCCGTACGGGGCGTAGACGGCGACGCGGTCGACCCGCCCGGCGAAGCGGGGCGACCAGCTCGGCGGCCACCTCGGCGGCGAGCCCCGCACCGCGATCGTGGCCAGGACCTCGTCGTCGATCGTCGTCGCCAGCGAGTCCCACTCCCCCGCCTTCGTCCGCCGGCGCAGTTCGGTTGGAGCTCGCCCCAGCCGTGGGTGTCGAGGACCGGCCGGTACGCCGGCGTCGAGCCGTAGAAGCCGAGGAGGCCTCGCACCGCCTCGTCGGCCGCGGCCTGCTCGGCCGGGTCACGCCCGCAGGCCAGGATCGCCTGGCCGACGACGGTGATGTCGGCGCGCGACCGGGCGGACGGCGCGGCGGCGAGAGCTTCGTCGAGGCGCGGCATCGTCACGTCGGCGAGGTGGCGGGCGGACGAGAACGGGTGCACGAGGAGGCCGTCGGCCACCTCCGCGGCCAGCGCGGTCATGCGGGGCCCGAGGGCGCCGAGCCACACGGGCGGGGCACCGTGCGGGTTCGGACCGGGATCGAACATCGGGGCCGTGAGCGTGTGCGTCGTGTACTCGCCGGCGAAGTCGAGCGGCACACCGTCGGCCCAGCTGCGCT